>NZ_VDMO01000043.1 GCF_006335125.1 Deinococcus radiopugnans ATCC 19172 | reverse complement strand
TCGGCGGGTTTTGGAGTCGTCACACACCCAAAACACCGCCGTTTATCCTGCCGATTCGCAACCTGTCACACGTTCAGGGATTTCCCGTCCAGCACAGCCTCAACTCGAAGATGTCCGGTACAGAGCCACTGAGGTTGAATGGCCATTCGCAATTTCATGTAGCTGGCCACAGCTCCAAAGTCATCCGGCCAGCAGATCGTCGTTGGAAGTTGAGAAATTACATGCCGGAGCTCTATCAGCTGATCTCGCAGAGCCGTCAGGGTTGCTCCCTCGCGGCTGAGGATCAGAGTGATCGTTCGTTCGGCAGCACTCAGGGCAGCGTTAGCGGGCAGCGACATTTTCAACCCCTTCTTTTCATGGAATCGGCCAGCGGATGGTGCCCTGCTGATCGGTGCGCCAGACCTTCGCCCCTGCCGTCGTCAATCGCGTCAGCATCTCCGGGTTCGGGTGGCCGTAGGTGTTGCGGCCCACGCTGATCACCGCGTCGGCGGGCGCGGTTTCCCGGAGCAGCTCGGCATCGGTGGAAAAGCGGCTGCCGTGGTGCGCGACTTTCAACAGGTTCAGGTGACCCAGCCCCAGAAAGTGCTCGGCGGGGTCGGGCAGGTCACCCAGAAGAGCGGTGTGCCAGCTGCCGGATTCCAGGCGCACGGCCACGCTGTTCTCGTTGTCCTCGGTGCTCCAGACCTGCCCGGTGGGCCACAGCACGGTCAGACTCACGCCGTCCGAGGCGATCTGGTCGCCGCGCCGAACCTCGCGCACCGGCACCCCGGCCTCCTGGGCGGCGCCCAGCACGGCGGTCAGCACCGGATCGTCCGTCTTGCGCTGGCCGATCCACAGTTCACCCACCGGCAGGGCGCGCAGCACGCCGCTGATGCCCTCCATGTGGTCGGTATCGGCATGGGTGCCGATCACCACGTCAATTTTCCGAACCCCCAGCGCCCGCAGGGCCGGCACGACGGTCTTGCCGCCCACGTCGTAGTCGGAGCCCACCGAACCGCCCGCGTCCACCAGCACGGTTAAATGAGGCAGGCGGACGAGGGTGGCATCCCCCTGACCGACATCGAGATACACGATTTCGCGGGGCGGATGCAGTTTTCCCGGCAGCACGGTCAGCAGCGTGCAGGCCAGCGCCACGCCCAGCACCGTCCGCAGGCGCACGCGATCCCACAACCACAGCACGCCCGCCGCCGCGCACACCGCGTAGGCCGCGAAGCCGGCGGGCGACACCTGCCCCCAGGTCAGCACCGGGGCCTGCCCGAACACCTTCACGATGCCCAGCAGTAGCGCGGCCAGCAGCTCCACCAATGGGTTGATCACCGCCGCCGCCGGCCCCAGCAGCCCGGCCAGAAAGCCCAGCGGCACCAGGGCGGTCATCACCGCGCCTGCCGCCAGATTGGCGGGCAACCCCACCACCGGCAGTTGCCCGAAGGTGGCGGCGATTACGGGCAGGGTGCCCAGCTCGGCCAGCACCGTCGCCACCAGCGCCAGTCTCAGCCACAGCGGCCAGCGCTCCGGCAGTTTTCCGGCGGCCTTCAGGGACAGCGTGAGGGCCAGCACCGCCAGGAACGACAGCTGAAAGCCGATGTCCAGCAGCCACAGCGGAAACAGCAGCAGGCAGACCACGGCGGTCAGCGCCAGCAGGCCGAAGGGATCGGGCCGTCCGCGTCCCAGTGCCAGGGCCGCCAGCACCGTGAAGCCCATGATCACCGCGCGGGTGATGCTGGGCGACACGCCCACCAGCGCCAGGTACGGCAGCAGCAGCAGGGCGGGCACGCCGTAACGCCACAGCGGCGGCCACCGCAGCCAGCCGAACAGCCAGATCAGCACCACCGTGATCAGCGCGACGTTCTGGCCCGACAGCGCCATCAGGTGCGCCAGCCCGGAGCGGTTGAAGCCGTCGCGGATGCCGTAGCCCTCGGTGAATTCCTCGCGGCCGATGTCATTGCGGTCGCCCAGCTCGATGGCGGTCATCAGCGCAGCCTCACGCGCGGGGAGGCCAGCGGTCAGGCCGCGCCGGAACCAGCCCCGCAGCCCCCCTTCGGCCTGGGAGCCGCGCACCCGCGCCGCCACCAGCACCGCCGTCGGCGTGGGCAGCAGCACGCCGCCCTGGGCGCGCAGCCACGCCGCCTGATCAAAGCCGCCGGGGGTGCGCTGCCCCTCGGGGGCCACCAGCCGCCCGCTGACCACCAGGCGGCCCGGTTTCGAGGTGGGCTTGGGGGCCACTGCCAGCCGCGCGCGTGGGTCTGCCAGAGTCAGGAATTGGCCGTCCCACTCGCCGGTCAGCGTGACCTGCGCGCCCAGCCAGGGGGCCAGCGGATCGGCGCGGCCCGTGACCAGCCGCTCGGCCCCGAAGCCCAGCGCCGCGCCCAGCAGCGCCAGCGCGGCCAGCAGGGGGCGGGCGTCGCGCAATGCCAGCCCCACACCCAGCAGCAGCGTCAGCACGCCCCACCACACGCCCAGCCCCAGCTGGATGCCGCCCATCACGCCGAACACGGCGGGAATGGACCACGCCAGCCGCCCTGCCGCACCTTCAGCACTCAGGGAGGCCACAGCCAACGCCGCCCTTTGCATCAATAGCTGACCAGCGGGACCAGCACCCTCAGCGTCGCCTCGCCCACGCCTTTGATGGCGTCCAGATCGGCCTGCGAGCGGATGGGCCGCGCAGCGATGATTCGGGCCGCCATGGATGGGCCCACTTTGGGTAGCGCCTCCAGCTGCTCCTGCGTGGCTGTGTTCAGGTTGACCCGGCCCGAAATCAGCGGCGTGATGCTGGCGGTGGTGGGGTAGGTCGGCGGCTCTGTGTTCGCCGTCTGCGTTGCAGGCGTACCCGGCGCGGGCAGCGCTACACGCGTCACCGTCGGCACCTGCGGATGGGGTGCTATCAGCGGCCCCAGCGCCAGCACGCCCACCAGCAGCACGCCCGCGCCCAGGGCCACGGTCCACCCCCGCTCGGCATCGGTCACCCGGTCATCCTAGGAGGCCGGCACTCTCAAAACACTGACTTTCCGAACGCCACGTCCCCAGCAGCCGAAGGGGCGAGGGGGACAGGCCTGTGCTGTTCCTCGCCCCTTTCAGTTGCTGGACTTCCAGACTCGCAACCGTTCAGCCAGACCGGTTCAGCTACCCCGGTAGGTGCTGTAGGACCACGGGGTCATGACCAGCGGCACGTGGTAGTGGGCGTCCGGGTTGCCTACCGTGAAGCGCAGGGCTACCACGTCCAGAAAGGGCGGATCGGCGGCGGCCTCGAAGTCCGCGAAGTACTCGGCGACGTGAAAGGTCAGCTCGTAGGTGCCGCCCTGCAGGCTGCCGCGCTCGATCAGCGGGGCGTCGGTGCGCCCGTCGGCGTTGGTGACCGCTGCCGTGAGCTTTTTGCGCCCCTCGCCCTCCACATGCCGCTCGATCTGCCACAGTTCCACCCGGACACCCTGCGCGGGACGGCCCCGCGCGGTGTCCAGCACGTGCGTGCTCAGTCCGGCGTGGGCGGCCATTACGCGCGCTCGACCCAGCCTTCCATCAGGCCGTAGGGTTCGGGATCGACGTGCATGATCTCCAGGTTGTTCTCCAGGCCGAAGCGCCCCAGGTTGTACTGCAGGTGGTGCTTGTTGGGCATGCGGAACCAGATGCGCGAGATTTCAGGGCAGGCCGACAGCACCGCCTCGCCCATCAGGTACAGCGTGTTCTGCAGGCTGGGCGAGTAGTGATCGGTCAGCGTTTCCTGTAGCTGCTTAAAGACTTTGGTCCACACGGCGTCGTAGTCGACGCTGCCCTCGTTGTACTCCCATTTGGCGGTCACGAAGGTCGCCATCACGCGCTCGTGCGTCTCGGGCAGGGTGGTGAAGCGCTCGTCCAGCAGGTAGCCCTCCCAGCCGCTCTCGGTGGTCTTCAGAACGTACAGCTCCTCGATGCCGGACGTGACCTTGAAGGATTTGCCGTCCGCGCTCTCCACACGCCCGGTGCGCTTGGGCATCTGGCGCACGAAGGAGTGGTCGTGGCCCTGGCCGTTGACCTGCACACGGTCCCACAGGTGCTCGGTGAATTCCATGAAGCCGCCGGTGACCTTGGCCCCGGTCTTGACGAAGTGCGCGACGAGTTCCTTGCCGAATTCCTCGGGGCTGCTCCCAAAGCCTTCCTTGGCCAGCCCGTAGATGGTGTTGCGGACGGTGTCGGTGGCGATCAGTTCCGAATTGTCGCCCCGGCTGTGCGCGGCGTCGAAGTCGCCGGTCATGCCCACGCGCACCTGCAGCTCACGAATCTCGTGACGCTTGCTGTCGCGGTTGATCTTCATCAGGTTGACTTCGGCCTTGCCGTAGTTGTTCTCGCCCAGCTTCACGTTCACCTTGGTCTTGCTTTCTGTCTGAGTCATGGCTGTTCTCCTCCTACTTCCCGTCGCCGTCAGCAATCAGGTCCAGAACGCGCAGCCGGGCAATCCGGCTGATCTCGTGCAGGGCAGCCGCGCGCTCCTGCTCCGGGGTGTTCGCCAGCCGCCGCCGGGCCCCCTCAAAGATGCTGTCCTTGTCGTTTTCCCGCACGCACACCACGTAGGGCAGATCAAACTTTTCGTGGTACGCGTCGTTCAGCCGGCCGAACTCGGCGAATTCCTCGGGGGTCAACCGGTCCAGACCGGCAGAGGCCTGCTCGTGGGCGCTCTCGGCGGTCAGTTCTCCGGCCAGCGCCGCCTTGCCGGCCAGGTCCGGGTGGGCGCGGATCAGCCGCAGCTGCGCGCTCTCGGAGTCGGCCTGCACGGCGGCCCTAAAAGCGTCGGCCACCTCGTCGGCGCTCCCGAAAGGGCGCCGGGCGGCGGCGGCCTGGGCGTACTGCGGCGAGTGTTCCAGCACCCCGGCGAAGTAGGTGGTAAAGGCGTCAGCGCTCAGGGCATTCACGGCTTCAAGGCTCAGGCGGGCAACATGGGCAGGACTTTGGGTCAAAAGACACCTCCGGCGGATCGAGCGGTTGGGACCAAGCGAAATACTTAGATGACTAACTAATTGGACCCCCGTATCTTACGGATTCATGACTGGGGTGTCAAGCTGAAAATTCCTGGACCGGGTGCAGGGGGTTGGCGCTGAGGAGAGAGGACTTTCACCCTCGCCCGCCGTCCTGTACCGCCCGGATTGAGACTGCGCCGCGCCTACTTTTCTTGAGTGTGGTCATGTTAACCTGTAGGGCGGAGGCCCGGCGCCCCGCGGTCAGCGATGACGGCCAGAAATAAACGGCGCCCGGCGGAATACGACACATGGATTACTACGAACTGCTGGGCGTCACGAAGACTTCAAGCGCCGACGAAATCAAATCTGCCTACCGCAAACTGGCCCTCAAGTACCACCCGGACCGCAACAAGGAGGAGGGCGCGCACGAGAAATTCGCCCAGATCAGCGAGGCGTATTCGGTCCTGAGCGACACCGAGAAACGCGCGCACTATGACCGCTTTGGCTCGGCGCCCGGCGCGGGAATGCCCGGCGGCGATCCCTTCGGCGGCATGGGCGGCGCGGGCTTTGACCCGATGGACATTTTCGAGCAGCTGTTCGGCGGCATGGCCGGCGGGCGCGGGCGGCGCGGCCCGGCGCGCGGCGACGATCTGGAAACCGAAGTGCAGGTCACGCTGCTGCAGGCGCGTGCAGGCGAGGAAGTCGAGGTGGTCGTCGACCGCCTGACCGAATGCGAGCATTGCCACGGGACCAAGACCGAACCCGGCGGCAAGCCGGCCAAGACCTGCCCCACCTGCTCCGGCGCGGGGGCGGTGCGTGCCCAGGCCCGGACCATCTTCGGCGTGGTGGAAACCCAGCAGCCGTGCCCCACCTGCCGGGGCGAGGGCCAGATCATTCAGGACCCCTGCACCGTCTGCAAGGGGCGTGGACGCACCCTCAAGGCCGAGAAGGTGGGCGTTAAGCTGCCGCGCGGCATCGACGAGGGCTACCGCATCCGCGTGTCGGGCATGGGCAACGAGGGGCCGGGCGGCAACGGTGACCTGTATGTGCACATCGAGATGGAACCTCACTCCGAGCTGCGCCGCGAGCAGGAACACCTGATCTACCCGGCCAAAATCGGCTTTGCCAAGGCGGCGCTGGGCGGCCACATCACGGTGCCCACGCTGGACGGCGAGCAGAGCGTGGAGGTCAGGCCCGGCACCCAGCACGGCGAGTTGCACCGCCTGACCGGTCAGGGCATGCCCCGTCTCCAGGGACGCGGCAGCGGCGACCTGATCGTGGAGTATGACGTGACCGTGCCCAAACCCAAAGACCTGTCCCCCGAGGCCCGCGAGGCCCTGCTGGCCTACGCCCGCGCCGTGGGCGACGAGGTCAACGAGAAGCACGAGGGTTTTCTGGGCAAGGTGGGCAAGATCTTCCGGGGCGACTGAGCCTTTCTGGTGAACACTTGAAACGGACCCCGGGCGCTGGCCTGGGGTTCTTTTGGATGGGGGCAGCCCGGCGCTTAGCACCTCTGTCTAAGGCCGTGTGAGGCGGCCCATCATCCGCCCGTCAGTCGGGGGCGGCACGCTGGAGGGGAGAGGAGGGCAGACGCTCTCAACCTCCAGACCCCCCTTCCCCAGGAGAACCCCATGAAGTCCCCGACCATCCTGCTCAGCGCCGCCCTCGCCCTTGCCTCCCTGGCCTCGGCCCAGACCCCCGCCCTCACGACGGATGGCGCCTGGACCCTGAGCAGCCTGACCGACGGGCAGGGCACCGTCGCTCCCACAGGCATGGACCTTCCCACGCTGAGCGTGCAGGGCGAGCAGATTTCCGGGTTCGCCGGATGCAATACGTTCACGACGTCCGGGGCACTGACCGGGCAGACCTTCCGCTTTGGTCCGCTGGCCACCACCCGCAAGCTGTGCGCGCCCGAGCAGAATGCACTGGAAACGCGCGTCCTGACTGTGCTGGCGCAGGCCCGCGCCTTCGCCCGGTATGGCGAGACCCTCATCCTGACCTCCGGCACGTCGAAGGCGGTCTTCAAAAGGGCAGGCGGGACGGAGGGCAAAGTGAATACACCCCTGATGGCGACCTGGCGACTGGTGGGCGCCCAGGGCAGCGAGCCGCTGACCCTGACCTTCGGCGAGGACGGACGGGTCGGCGGCAACGCCGGCTGCAACAACTTCATGGGCGAGTACAGCGCCGTGGACGGTCAGCTGACCTTCGGGCCGCTGGCGAGCACCCGGCGGGCCTGCATCGATCCCGCGCTGAACGCGCAGGAGCAGACCTTTTTAAAAGACCTCTCGGAAGTGACGGGATACGAGGTTTCTGGCTCGATGCTGAGGCTGACCACCAAGTCCGGCAAGGTGCTGGAACTGGCCCGTCCGGTGAACTGAGGCTGAGGCTAGAAAACTGAAGCGGGGCAGACGGTGGGCGCTCTATGCTGGCGGGAGAATTATTCCATTCAGCACAGAGCGCCGCCCCTTGCCCTGGAGGTCTGTCCATGATCCGTCCGCTTCAAACGCTGGTTCTCTCGGCCCTGGCCTGCTTTTCCCTGGCCCACGCGCAGTCGTCCGTGACGGTGCAGACCCGGCAGGGCGCTGTCGTGGGCCAGCAGACGGGTGTCCGCACCTTCCTGGGCCTTCCCTATGCCGCGCCGCCCGTGGGGAATCTGCGCTGGAAGCCCCCGCAGCCCGCCGCTGCCTGGAGTACGCCGCGCGACGCCAGCCGCTTTGGTGGCGAGTGCGCCCAGACGGTGCTGGCGCTGTTTGCCCTGCCCGGCGAAACTCCGGGCGCGGTCAAGGGCCAGGAAGATTGCCTGTACCTGAACGTGTACGCGCCGAACGGGGCCACCCCGCAGAGCAAGCTGCCCGTGATGGTCTGGATTCACGGCGGGGCCTACACGGCCGGGTCTGCCAGTGCCTACGACGGCCGCGTTCTGGCCCAGAAAAATAACATTGTCGTGGTGACGCTCAACTACCGGCTGGGCGCGTTGGGCTGGCTCTCGCTGGCCGCCCTGGGCGCCGAGGACGGCGGCGGCGGCGGACAGTCGGGCAACTACGGCCTACTGGATCAGCAGGCGGCATTGCGGTGGGTGCAGGACAACATCACGGCCTTCGGCGGCGATCCGGGCAGGGTCACGATTGCTGGAGAGTCGGCGGGTGGCATGAGCGTCTGTGCCCATCTGGCCTCGCCAGAGTCTGCCGGGCTGTTCCGGGGGGCAATCATTCAGAGCGGCTTGTGCACCAGCCCTGGCAACAGCGTCACGCTGGCCGACGCGCAGAGCCGCAACCAGAAGTACGCCACGAACCTGGACTGCAAGGCCGATGATCTGACCTGCCTGCGTGCTGCGCCCGTGGAGAAACTGCTGAAGACCAAGGTTCCCGGCCTGCGGCCTGCGTCCAATCTGGTGTGGTCTCCGGTGTACGCCTCGGCCCTGCTGCCCCTGACCCTGCGCGAGGCGTTCGGCACCGGGCAGTTCAACCGCGTGCCTGTCATGAACGGCACCACGCACGACGAGGGCCGTCTGTTCGTCTCGGTGGCCTCGCCGGACGGCAAGCCGATCAGCCCGGTGGTGTATTGGGGCGGCACGGGACTCACCGTGGGGGCTGCAAATACCGTCAAGGTCTTGAACCAGTACCCGTACCGCAACTTCGGCACGCCCGCGCTGGCGTTTGCCACCATGTTCACCGACGCGGTGTTCAGTTGCCCGTCGTTGCGGGTGGACGCGGCGCTGTCTAAATTCGTCCCCGTCTACGCCTTCGAGTTCGACGATCCGAACGCCGTCACCGTCATCAAGACCCCGCCAGACCTGCCGGGCCTGGGGTCACATCACTCCAGCAGCCTGGCCTACGCCTTCCAGAGCAAGGTGGACGCGCTGGGTGACGCCGCCGACTTCACGCCCGCCCAGCGTCAGCTCTCGGACGCCTTCAGCGCGGCGTGGGTATCGTTCATCAAGACGGGGAAACCCGCCTCGGCGGACTGGAAAACCTTCGATCCGGCGCGGAACAACGTGCAGGTCTTCACGCCGGACGGGGTGCGGGAAAGCATCCTGTTTTCCAACGATCACCGCTGCCCCTTCTGGCTGCCGCTGGATTTGCAGTAGAAGACTGGGCCTGGAGGGGTTACCAGCGAACCGGCAGCCCCGTCCGCGCACTCTCGTAGCCGCCCAGCACCAGCCGCACGCTCTCGCGCCCGTCCTCGCCGGTACAGACGACGGGCGCGCCGCTCTGAATGCTCTGAACGAAGGCGACGACGCTGCGGACATGGGCGTTGTCCGGCGTGGCGAAGTCGTACCACGTCTCGTCGGTCTGGCCCCACTGCCCGAAACCGAATTCACGGTTGACGAAGCGTAGGCGGGGCTTGCCCAGGCGGTTGCTGCATTCCAGCGCGCCCTCGGTGCCGTACACGGCGAAACTTTCTTCCCAGCCGGTGGCCGTCCAGGCGTTCTCCACGCTGGCGAAGCCGCCGCCCTTGAAGTCCAGGGTGGCGATGCTGGTGTCCTCCACCTCAATGTCGAATTTCAGCGTCGCCATGCGGGCGGAGATGCTGCTCACGTCGCCGCCGAAGTGCCGCGCCAGATCCATCATGTGGCAGCCGTTGTCCAGCAGCGTGCCGCCGCCCGACGCGGCCCGGCTGCCAAAGGCCCCGCGCACTTCCGGCGCTCCGCCCCAGTCGTGGGCCTGCCGCAGCCGCATAAAGGTCACGCGCCCGAGGCGGCCCTCGTCGATCAGGCGTTTGGCGGTCTGCACCGGGGGGCTGGAGCGCAGGTGGTGTCCGGTCTGGAGAATCGCCCCGCCCTCCCGCGCCGCCGCGATCATCTCGTCGCAGGCCGCCAGATCCAGGGACAGCGGTTTCTCGCACAGCACATGAATGCCCCGGCTCAGGGCGGCCAGCGCGGCGGGGGCGTGGAAGGCGTTGGGCGTGCAGATGCTCACCGCCTGCACCTCGCCCTCCTCCAGCAATTTGGTGAAGTCGGCGTAACCGCGTGCGTTCCACTCGGTCTCCCGCCTGTGCCGGGTGCCGTCGTGCGGCTCGGCGAAAGCCGTCACGATGGCCCCGGCATGACTGTACCCCTCGAAATGCCGCTGCGAGATCGCCCCCGCACCGATGATGCCGACGTTCAGCGGGGCGTCTGTCATAGCTTTTCCAGAGGTTCAGGACGGTGCCCGAACGAACGCGGCGCACTGGCCGTCGGCATGGCCCAGCGTGCGGCGTTGGCAATCACCCGCTGAATTTCGGAGTTGTGGTAGGTGGGGAAGGTCTCGTGGCCGGGCCGGAAGTAGAAGATCTTGCCGCCCCCGCGCGTGAAGGTGCAACCGCTGCGGAACACCTCGCCGCCCGCAAACCAGCTCACGAAGACCAGCTCGTCGGGGGCGGGGATGTCGAAGTGCTCGCCGTACATCTCCTCGTGCTCCAGCGTGATGTGTTCGCCCACGCCCTGCGCGATGGGGTGCGCCGGATTGACCACCCACAGCCGCTCCCGCTCGCCGGCCTCACGCCACTTCAGGTCGCAGCCCGTGCCCATCAGCGTCTTGAACGGCTTGCTGAAGTGCCCCGAGTGCAACACGATCAGGCCCATGCCGTCCAGCACGCGGGCCACCACCTTCGCCGCTATCTCGTCGGACACGTCGCCGTGCGCCTTGTGCCCCCACCACAGCAGGACGTCGGTGTTGTTCAGCACCTCGTCGGTGAGGCCGTGTTCCGGCTCGTCCAGGGTGGCGGTCTGAACGCTCTCAAAACCGTGCGCCCGCAGGCCCTCGGCAATCACGGCATGAATACCTTGCGGGTAGTGGGCGCTGACGGCGGGGTTTTCCAGCTCGTGACGGTACTCGTTCCAGACGGTCAGGCGGAGCGCATTGGGTGATGTCATGGCACTCCCGACTGTAGCGCGGGCGGAGCAAGGGCGGGCGTCCTGGCGTGCCCGCTGGTGTGGCCCTGCGCCTTGCGTCATTCCGGGTGCGCTGAAAAACGCCATTGGGTTTGCGTTCGGTACTGCTGGCCGGGCCGCACGATCACCGAGCCTGTGCCCAGACGGTCCAGCCAGGGCTGGTTCACCGCGTCGGGGGCCTGCTGGGTTTCAAGGCACACTGCCGAGTGCTGCCGGTAACGTGCCCCGGCCCAGCCGACCACCTGACCGCTCAGGAAGTTGCCGCTGTAGAGCTGCACGCCGTGTTCCGTGGTCCAGACTTCCAGTTGGCGTCCGCTGCCGGGATCAGCCAGGGCGGCCGCCCGGCGCAGTTCGCCCCCGCTGTCCGGCAGCACAAAGTGGTGGTCATAGCCGCCCGCCCCCTGAAGCTGGGGGCTGGGCGCGGCGATGTCCTGGCCCAGCGTTTTGCCCTCCCGGAAATCGAAGGGGGTGCCCGCCACGCCCAGCATGGCTGTCGGAATCGCCGTGTCGTCCACCGCCAGAAACTCTGAGGCGGGCAGACTCAGGGTGTGGTCCAGCACGCTGCCCGCGCCGCCGTCCGCCAGGTTCCAGTACGCGTGGTTGGTCAGGCTGAGGGGCGTGGGTGCGTCGGTGTCCGCCCAGCACTCCAGCGTCAGGACACCGTCGTCGCTCAGGGTGTAGCGGGCGGTCACGTCCACGGCGCCTGGATAGCCGTCCTCACCGTCCGGGCTGTGCAGGCAAAACGTCACCCCGCGCGTTCCACCCTCGCCGGTGGTAGGCGTGCCCAGCCACTTCACCGAATGAAAGCCGCCGGGACCGCCGTGCAGATGGTTGGGCGGGTCGTTGATGGGCAGCCGATACGCCGTGCCGTCCAGCTTGAAGCGCCCGCGCGCAATGCGGTTGGCCACCCGGCCAATCGTGGCGCCAAAGTACAGCGCGTCCTCCTGCGTCAGGTACACCTCCAGATCGGGATGCCCCAACAACACGTCGCCGGGGACGCCGTGGCGGTCCGGCACCTGCACCCGCAGCAGGCGTGCGCCGTACTCGCCCAGGGTCACGGTCAGCCCGTTTGGTGCGCGCAGGACGAACAGCCCAACGTCCTGGCCGTCCGGCAGCGTGCCCCAGCGCCGCGTCTCAAGGTCAGGGGTCATTATTCCTGCTCCAGCATGGCCTTCCAGCTGCGCAGATCCTCGCCCACGCTGAGCACCTTGCCGCCGCGCACCAGCGGCAGGCGCAGCAGTTCGGGCGTCTCGATCACTTTGGCGATGACGCCTTCTTCGGTGGTGCGCAGGTATGCCAGATTGCTGCGCTCGTAGGCCTTGCCTTCCAGGTCCAGCAGGGCATTCAGCCCAAACTTCTGCACGAAGCGCATCAGTTCGCCCTTCGCAATGGGGCGCTGCGTCAGATCCACAAAATGAATCTTGACCTTGCGCTCTTTGAAGAAGCGCTCGGCGGCGCGGGTTTCCTTGCTTTTTTTCGTGCCGAAGACCTGAACCTGAGGGGCGCTCATGGGGAAAGCATAGACGCCGGACGCGGCCCCGGAACGGGGTCACTGGGGGCGCGTCCCGTTGGGCCGTCAGACCAACTTGCGGTGAGTCGAAGACGAACCCGAGCGAAGCGAGTGGCAACACTCCCGTCTTGCGGCGATGGACGAACATCCGGTGGGGTTCCCGGATGTTCGGGAATCAGAGCAAGACGGGATCAGTTCGTGTACAGCCCCAGATCCCCGTCCGCCCCGCCTACCGGCAGCCCCAGGTGGTCATAGGCGTGCGCCGTTGCCACCCGGCCGCGCGGCGTGCGCTTGATAAAGCCCAGCTGGATCAGGTACGGCTCGTACACGTCTTCCAGAGTCAGCGCGTCCTCGGAAATGGCGGTGGCCAGCGTGTCCACTCCCACCGGCCCGCCCGCAAAGCGGTGGATCAGCGTTTCCAGGTACTTCTTGTCGCGGTCGTCCAGTCCCGCCGCGTCCAGCCCCAGTTTGTCCAGCGCGCTGTAGGAACGCTCCAGCTCGATGGTGCCCTCCCCGGCCACCTCAGCGTAGTCGCGCACCCGGCGCAGCAGCCGCTTGGCAATGCGCATGGTGCCGCGTGAGCGGGCGCCGATTTCCAGCGCGGCGTCCTCCGCAAGCCCGAAGCCCAGCAGCCGGGCGTCGCGCAGCAGGTTGGTGGCGATTTCCTCGGCGGTGTAGTACTCCAGGTGCTCGATGATCCCGAAACGCGACCGCATCGGCGCGCTGATCAGTCCGGGCCGCGTCGTGGCGCCCACCAGCGTGAAGCGCGGCAGCGGCAGCTCGATGGTTCGCGCTGCCGGCCCCTGGCCCAGCACGATGTCCAGCTTGAAGTCCTCCATCGCCGGGTACAGGTGCTCCTCGGCCACCCGCCCCAGCCGGTGGATCTCGTCGATGAACAGCACGTCGCCCTCTTCCAGGCTGTTGGTCAGAATGGCCGCCAGATCGCCGGGCTTTTCAATCGCCGGGCCGGAGGTCACGCGGATGTTCACGCCCAGTTCGGCGGCAATAATGTGCGCCAGGGTGGTCTTGCCCAGCCCCGGAGGCCCGAACAGCAGCGTGTGATCCAGCGCCTCCTTGCGCCCACGGGCGGCCTGGAGATACACGGTCAGCTTGTCCTTCAGCTTCTCCTGGCCCACGTATTCGGTCAGTGACTTGGGCCGCAGCGCGGCGTCGAGCGGTTCGGTCATGGCGGTAGTTTACTCTAATTTCGCTCAGGGCGAAACTCTCTATAGGGTTTAGGGACTGGCAGAATGAAAAGGGGGCGCATCATCGTGGTTGGTGGGCAGGATGCGAAGGGCCATGCGGCTTCGGGATGGCCTCGTCTGAGGGGGAGGCTGGACAGGTTAAGCGCCTGCCACCCCGTGTTGTGGTTTGCCGTGCCGCTCCATTCTCTCTGCCTCCACGCACTATCCTGGCGGGCATGAAGCAGAAACTCTCCACATTGGTGGCCCAGGCGCGCGGAGGCCGCGTGGTCCGCACCGGATTCATGGACGGCGACGAGATCGACCGCCGCCTGCTGAACGACGAAGAGGTGCGCCACCGCATCGCCGGGGGCTTTCCCGACGCGCGCCGGGTGGTGCTGACCCTGCACCCCGCCCACATCCCCGAAGTCGATGCGGGCGTCATGGTGCTGCGCCTGACCCCGGCCCAGGCCGCCCCCGCGTGGGACGAGCAGGATTTCCTGGTGCAGCTGCGCCGCCTGGAACTGAACGAGGAGCAGCTGGGCGACGTGCGCGAGGAACGCGGCAGCTTTCTGATCGCCGCCACCGGGAAAGCCGCCCAGACCCTTGAAGGGTTGACCGCGCTGGGAGGCCGCGACGTTGCGGTTGAGGAAGTCGGCGAGACCGCCGGCCGGGGCAGCAAGATCCGTGAGGTGGTGGTGTCCTCCATGCGTGTGGACGTGGTGGGGGCCAAGGGCTTTGGCGTCAGCCGGGCATATTTTCAGCAGGGCATCGACGGCGGCAAGGTCAGGCTCAACGGCGGCCCGGCCCGTGCCAGCAGCGACATCCGTGAAGGCGACAGCCTCAGCGCCGACGGACTGGGCCGCATTGACTTCAAGCGCGTGGTCAACGAGACGCGGCGCGGCAACTACAAGGTGGAACTTGAAGTCCACAAATAACCGGGTTGCCGGAGGGGAAGGGGCATGATCGACCTGCTCGCCCGCAACCCCGCCCCCGATCCCGCAGCGCTGACGGCAGAACTTGCCCCCAGCGCCCGCTTTGAGGACGTCCGCTTCGAGACGTATCGCCCCAACGCCGACTACCCCAGTCAGGCCGAGGCCCGCGCCAGCCTGGGGTCATTCGTGGGGGCGGCGCAGAACAAACCCAGCGGTCTGCGTCTGTTCCGCCGTCGCCGCCCAGAGGGCAAGGGTTTGTACTTGGACGGCGGCTTCGGCGTGGGCAAGACGCACCTGCTGGCCAGCGCCTACCACGCCTCGGACGGCATCCGCGCGATCATGAGCTTTCAGGATCTGATGTACCTGATCGGCGCCCTGGGCATGACCCGCGCCGTGGATGCCTTCCGGGGCCACGATCTGCTGCTGATCGACGAGTTCGAGCTGGACGATCCCGGCAACACCCACATGGCCAACACTTTTCTGGGCCAGCTGATGCCCGGCGGCACGTCCGTGATCGCCACCAGCAACACCGAACCCGGCGCGCTGGGCCAGGGCCGCTTCAATGCCAACGACTTTCAGCGCCAGATTCAGGGCATCGCCGAACGCTTCGAGACGCGCCGCCTGGACGGCCCCGACTTTCGCCAGCGCGGCACCCGGCCCGAGGACGTGTTCTCGGGGGCGGAATACGCGGCGTGGCAGGCGGCCCAGACTCCCGAAACGCTGGCCGTGCTCAGCCACCGTGACCTGAACCGCCACCTGCTCAAGATTCACCCCAGCCGTTTCGCCGGATTGCTGTCGGGTGTCGGCGCGGTGGGCGTGCTGGATCTGGTGCCGATGACCGATCAGAACGTTGCCCTGCGGTTCGTGCATTTCATCGATAAGCTCTACGATCTGGGATTGCCTGCCGCCTTCACAGGAATCCCCCTGGCGGCCCTGTTTAACGACACGTACCGCCACGGCGCCTACGCCAAGAAGTACAGCCGCTGCCTGTCACGCCTTTCCGAACTGCTGCGCGAATCGCGCCAGACCCTCCCAGTCTGAACCCGGATGGGGAGATCGCCGGACGTCTGGGCGCCGTTTCTCAAGCTCCTTTGGACCCCGCTCCGGCGCGCGGCCACGGCATCGGTAAAAAGTAACGGTAGAGAGGTTGACAGAAGTGGGAATGGCCTGTATCTTTTCTGAGCCTCAAGCGAGGCGGGCAGCATGACAGAACAAGCAGTGCGAGAGCAGGAACGCTTCGACAGAGGCGTGTGAGCGGCTGTTTCCCCCCGGAAGCGGCTCCAGATT
>NZ_VDMO01000042.1 GCF_006335125.1 Deinococcus radiopugnans ATCC 19172 | reverse complement strand
CCCGAGCCGGATTCACCCACCACGCCCAGGGTCTCGCCCTTGTTGATGTGGAAGGTCACCCCGTCCACACTCTTGACCACCCCGTCGTCGGTGTTGAAATACGTCTTCAGGCCGTTCACGGCCAGCAAAGTTTCATTGTGATGGGTCATAGTCCCTTCTCCTGTTGCCGCGCAAAGACGGCCGCGCCGATCAGGCCCGCGTCGGCACCGAGCCTGGCGGCTTGAAGCTCCGGTGCCCCACCTGCGCCCATCCCGGTGCCCAGCACCTGGCCCACCACGTTAGCCGTGAAGGCCCGCAGGCCCACGCTGCCGCCCAGGCAGATGGTGTGGAGGCCCAGCAGGCAGTGGGCGTCCCACAGTCGGTCGGCCAGCGCCGTGAGGGGGAGGCGCAGGGCCGCCTGGGCCGGGAGATGGCCCGCCTCCGCCGCGTCCATCAAGGCCGCGACGTTCGGATACCCGGTCGCGTGGGCCACCGCCCGAAGGCCGCTGCCGGACGAACCGTCTTCCAGCGGCGCACCGTTCAGGCCACGGGCAAAGCCCAGCCCGATGTCCCGTCCGCCGGGCGGGTCGTTCAGGTGGCCGCCCAGGACCACGCCGCTGCCGATTCCCGTGGAGACCGTGACGAACATGAAATTTCCGGACGCGGGCGCACCCCGGGCGTGCCATTCCCCCAGCGTCGCGGCCCGCGCGTCGTTGATGACCGTGACGGGAGCCTCCAGGGTCTGGCTCAGCGTGGCCTGCAAGCGAATGTTGAGCCAGCCGGGCATGGTGGCCGTGTTGATGGCCGACACACCGCCGCCGTGAACGCGTCCAGTGCAGGCGACGGCCACCGTCTCCGGCTGAGGCTGCACCTCGGAGATCAGCTGGCCCAGCCGCTGAAGCAGCCGCTCGGGGCCGTCGTGGGCCTGGGTGGGCATCTCCCGCCGCGAGTGCAGAGACAGCCCCTCCACCACGGCCACCCGCGTCGTGGTGCCGCCGATGTCCACCGCGAGGACCGGGGCCGCCCGTTCAGGCATGGACGGCTTTTGCGAACCAGCCTGTGATCACGTCTGGGCGCGTGATGGCGCTGCCCACCACCACAAAACTCGCCCCCAGACCCATGGCCTGCGCCGCGTCCGCCGGACTGTTCAAGCGGCCCTCGGCGGCGAAGGACAGGCCCGCGTCGCTTAGCTCCCGCATCAGTTCCCAGTCCGCCCCGGCCAGCTGGCGGCTGTAGGGGGTGTAACCGCTCAGGGTGGTGCTGACGATGTCCGCGCCGTGGTCCAGGGCGGCCCGCGCCTCGTCCAGCGTGCTGATGTCGCCCATGACCAGCCCGCCTGCCGCGTGGACGGCGGCGAACATCTCCGTCAGGGGTTCGGGGCGGGGGCGCGAGGTGGCGTCGAAGGCCACGATCTGCGCGCCCAGTTGCACCAGTTTCACGCCCTCGGCGGCGGTGGGGGTGATGTAGACCTCGGTGTCGTCGCGGTCCGTCTTGGTCAGGCCGATGATCGGCAGCCCCGTCACCGCCCGCACCGCCGCCACGTCCTCGAAGCCCTGAATCCGCAGGCCCACC
The DNA here is from genome assembly GCF_006335125.1 of Deinococcus radiopugnans ATCC 19172. Lineage (NCBI taxonomy): Bacteria > Thermotogati > Deinococcota > Deinococci > Deinococcales > Deinococcaceae > Deinococcus > Deinococcus radiopugnans. The sequence goes on along the minus strand of NZ_VDMO01000042.1, from coordinate 16,413 downwards.
GCGCCGCCCCGCTCGGCGGCCAGCGCCAGTTGCCCGATGATGTACGGGTCGCGCAGCGGCGAGTCGGGGTTGGCCTGACACGAGACGATCAGGCCGCCCCTCAGTGCGTCCAGCACCGCCAGGTCAGGCATGAACGAGCAGCTCCTCGGCCTCCAGAATGGCCCGCACGCGCTCCATTTCCTGATCGTTCAGCGGCAGGTTGGGGCGGTTCATGTGGTGGTGCGTGATCAGGTTCAGCAGGCGCATGGCGGCCTTGAAGCCGCCCACGCCCGACGCCCCGGCGCTGGTGCGCGGCGTGCCCTGCAAGGCCACCGCGAACAGCCGGATCAGGCGTTCCTGAACCTGACGGGCCGCGCGCCAGTCCTCGCGCTGGGCGGCGTCGTACAGGGCCACGTAGGCCGCCGGGTCCACGTTGCCCAGTCCCGGCACGCAGCCGTGTGCGCCCACCATCAACGCCGTGTCCACCATCAGCTCCGAGCCGGTGAACAGGCGGAACTCGGGGTCATCCGCGCACTCGCGGGCCAGCAGGCGGAAGTTGGTGTCGTCGCCGCTGCTGTCCTTGAGGCCCACGATCAACCCTTCTTCGCGCATCCGGCGCAGGGTGGGGCGCTCCAGCTTGATGCCCACGCAGACTGGAATGTCGTAGGCCATGATCGGTAGGCCGACGGCCTCGTGCACCGCGCGGAAATGTTCGACGATCTCGGCCTGGCTGGTGCGGGCGTAGAACGGCGCAGTGACCACCAGGCCGTCCACCCCGGCCTCGCGGGCGTCGCGGGCGTGGGCGATCACGCGGTCGGTGGTGGGATCGATCACGCCCGCCAGCAGCGGCACGCGCCCGGCCACCTCGTCCACCGCGATGCGCAACACCTCGCGGCGCTGCGGGGCGTCCATAAAGACCACCTCGCTGGTGGAGCCGAGCAGGAACAGGCCATGCACGCCGCCGTCCAGCAGGTGCTTGATCACGCGGCGCAGGGACGCCTCGTCCACCTGGAAGTCGGGGGTCAGCGGGGTGACGACGGGGGGAATGATGCCGTGCAGGTTGGCGGGAAAGTCAGCTGTGGTCATGGGAAACCTCGGGAGGAGAGTGGGGCGAAGGGTGGAGGACTGGTCAGAGGAGTTGGCGTTCGGCGAGTTGCCCTCTCCCCTATCGGACTGGTGCAGCTCCGATGGAGAGAATGCGGCCCCGCCCTACTGCTTGGCCTTGGGGTCCAGCGCGTCGCGCAGGCCGTCGCCCAGGAAGTTGGTCGCCAGCACGGTCAGGATGATCAGCAACCCCGCCGGCATCCACTGCCAGACGTACGCTTCCAGAATGTTGATCTCGCGGGCGCTGCTCAGCAGGTTGCCCCAGCTGGCCTGCGGGGGCTGCACGCCCAGGCCCAGGAAGCTCAGGCCCGCTTCGGTCAGGATGGCGCTGGCGACGCCCAGGCTGACGAACACCACCAGCACGTCCACTACGTTGGGCAGCGCGTGCTTGAGCAGAATGCGGCGGTCATTGGCCCCCAGCGCGGTGGCCGCCGAGATGAAGTCCAGCTCGCGCACCGAGAGCAGCTTGGCGCGCACCAGCCGCGCGGCCAGCGGCCAGCCCAGCAGCCCGATGATGATGATGGTCTTGTCGATGCCGGGGCCGACGATGGCCGCCAGCGTCAGCAGCACCACGATGCTGGGAAAGGTCATCACCACGTCCACGAAGCGCATGATCAGGTTGTCCACCCAGCCGCCGAAATACCCGGCCAGCGCGCCCAGCGTGGTGCCCACCACCACCGAGATCAGGGTGCTGAACAACCCCACCATCAGCGAGACGCGCCCGGCGGACAGCGTGCGGGCGAAGATGTCGCGCCCGGTGGGATCGGTGCCCAGCCAGTGCGCCCCACCGGGCGGCTGGTTGCGGTTGAGCAGGTCAATCTCGTCGGGGCCGAAGCGGGCGATCAGCGGGCCGAAGACCACCAGCAGCACGATGGCGCTCAGCAGAATCAGGCCGACGACGGCCAGCCGGTGGCGCAGAAAACGCTTGAGGGCCATGCTGCCCGGCGTCTTGACGCTGACCTTCTCGGGCTTGACAGGAGCGGTGGCGGTCATGGGTTCATCCTCCCCATCTTGAAAATCATGGTCATGAGTAGCGAATCCGGGGGTCGATCAGCCCGTACATCAGGTCGGTGATCAGGTTGGCCAGCAGGATGATGATCGCCAGGATCAGCGTCGTGCCCATGATCATCGGGTAATCGCGCGAGTCGATGGCGTCCAGGTACAGCTGCCCGGTGCCGGGCCACGAGAAGATGCTCTCCAGGAACACCGCGCCGCCGATCAGGTTGGCGACGTTGGCCCCGATCACGGTGACCACCGGAATCAGCGCGTTGCGCAGCACGTGCTTGCTGATCACGCGGTACGACGGGACGCCCTTGGCCGAGGCGGTGCGCACGAAGTCCTGAAACAGCACTTCCAGAATGCTGGAGCGGGTGTAGCGCATCAGAATGGCGATGTACGTGACCGACAGGATCATGGCCGGGAGAATCAGGTGCCGCAGGATGTCCAGCGCCCCGCCGTCCCCCGGCGTTTGATAGCCCCCGGCGGGAAACCAGCCCAGTTTGAGGGCGAAGACGTACATGCCCAGCAAGCCGGCCAGAAAGGCAGGGGTGGAGATGCCCAGAAACGCCAGGAAGGTCAGCGTGTTGTCCAGCAGCGTGTAGCGCTTGACCGCCGCGACGATGCCGAAAAAGATGCCCAGCGTCACCCCCACGGTCATGCCCAGGCCCATCAGCAGCGTGGGCGGCAGGCGGCGGCCCAGCTCCTCGATCACCGGCTGGCCGTTCTTGATGCGGTAGCCCAGATCGCCCTGCGCGGCGCGGCCCAGCCACTTGAAGTACTGCACCGGCTTGGACTGGTCCAGGCCCAGATCCACCTTCAGAATCTGGCGCTGCTCGGCGCTCAGCACCTGATCGGGGGGAATGTAGGCGTCCAGCGGATCGCCAGGGGTAAATTGCAGCAGCGTGAAGACCACGGCGCTGATCACCAGCAGCAGCGGAATGCTGATCAGCAGGCGGCGGAGGGTATACAGGCCCATACGGTCAACTCCTTACAGTGGTGCACAAGGACGCCGGGACAGCAGAAAAAACGCCACGGACAAGTCAACCCCTGTCCGCGGCGCTCCTGCGCGTCTTACTTGGTGTCCCAGAGGTAGGCCTTGTCGTCGTAGCGGCCCCCGGCGGGCGCGGGCGTCCAGATGAAGTTGCTCAGCTTGGTGCTGACGCCGCCGAAGCGCTTGGCGCTCCACAGCACGTCCCAGGGCAGCTGCTTGTTCACCAGCGCGCACATGTCCTGATACGCCTTGGTGCGCGTGGACGCCGAGGTGGTTTCCTGACCCTGCTCGAACAGCTTGTTCAGCGCGGGAATGCTGACTTTCATGCGGTTGGTGCCGTTGGGCGGGATGAAGTCCGAGTGCATGCTGGGGTACAGCGTGTCGGGATCGGGGCCGTTGCCGATGCCCGCGTAGACCATCGTGAAGTCGCTCCCGCCCGTGATCTGGTTGTAGGTGGGCACGTCCACGAAGCGCGGCGCGATCTTGAAACCCACCTGTCCCAGCATCTGCTGCAGGGTCACCAGCACGTCTTTGCTCAGCTGATCGGAGTAGTACGTGATGACTTCCACCGACTTGCCGCTGTCCCAGCCGGCCGCCTTCAGCAGTTGCCGGGCCTGATCCTGGTTGTAGGCGTAGGCGTTGATGCCCTTGGGCACGTACTTGCTGTTGGTCACCGGGCAGTTGGCGATTTCCGCGCCGCCGCCGTACAGCTGCTTGACGATGGTGTCGCGGTCGATCGCCTGCAAGATGGCCTGCCGGATCCGCACGTCTTTGAGCAGCGGCGAGGCGTTGTTGAAGCCCAGGTAGTTGGCCACCTGCGAGGAGCCCTCGAGAATCTTGACGGCGCTGCCGTTAAAGGTCTTGGTGTCGTCCAGCGTCAGGTACGAGAAGTCGATGTCGCCGCTCTTGAGGGCCACCACCGCCGCCGCCTGCTCCTTGAAGTAGCGGTTCACCAGCCGGTCCACCTTGGGCTTGCCCCGGAAGTAGTCGGCGTTGGCCACCAGTTCCACGTACTGATCGGGAACCAGCTTGTTCCACTTGAACGGTCCGGTGCCGACCGGGCTGGTGCGCCACCACGCCGAGTTGCGCAGGTCCTTGGCCGCAATCTTGCCCAGCGCGTGCTGCGGCAGGATCATGAAGTTGGTCATGGCGTCGAGCAGCGCGGCGTTGGGCTTGCTCAGCGTGAGCACCACCGTGCGGGCGTTGGGCGTCTGAATCCTGGTGATGTTGCCGAACTTGGCCGCAAAGCCGCTGCCGGAATCCGGGTTGTTGGCCAGGTCCAGGCTGAACTTGACGTCGGCGGAGGTAAAGGGCTTGCCGTCGTGCCACTTGACGCCGTCGCGCAGGACGAAGGTGTACTTCTTGCCGCCGTCGGCCACCGTCCAGGACGAGGCCAGGTCACCGCTGATCTTCTTGAAGGCCGGATCGTACAGCACCAGCGTCGAGAAGTACTTGTTGAGCCAGGTGAAGCCCGCCGTGTTGGTCAGGGGGTTGAACTGCCCGGGTGCGCCGCCGGGGCCCTGGTCGAAGGCTCCGGTGATCACCTTGTCGGCGGAGGCGCTGCCCAGGGTGCAGAGGGCGAAGGTGAGGGCGAGCAAAGAACGTTTCATCATGATGATCTCCTGTCAGAGTCGGGGCGAAGGGACGGCAGACGGATGGGCGTTACTTGTGGACCGGTTGGCGTGGTTGGGGGGGGTCTGGGGTCTGGGCGTCGGGAGAGTTCTGAGGATCAAGGCGTTCCTTGATCTGCCGGAAGTGGCCGTGCATGGCCTGCGTGAGCTGCTCTGCTTCTCCAGCCCGCAGCGCCTCGACGATGGCGACGTGGTCCTGCGCGGTCTGTTCCAGGTTCCAGTGGGTCACGCCCGTGCTGCCGTGCAGTCGGCGGAACACCTCCCAGAACAGCTCGACCAGCCGGTTGAGAAAGGGATTGTTCAGCGGGCGGTACAGCGTCAGGTGAAACGCGCGGTCCTCGTCCTCGAAGGTCTGACCGTCGCAGGCTTTTTGAACCATCTGCCGGGCCAGGGCGTCCAACTCTCCGATCTGTTCGGGGCAGACCTGACTGGCGACCATGCCCACCAGCCCCTCTTCCAGCGCGGTGCGGACCTGAAGCAGATCGCGCAGGGACTGGCCGTCGCTGGCAAACGAGTACGGCAGATTCTCAAAAATGCTGTCGAAGGTAAACGCCTTGACGTAGATGCCCTCGCCCTGACGCGCCTCCAGAATCCCCACCGCTTCCAGGGTCTTGACGCCCTCGCGCAGCGACAGGCGGCTCATGCCCATGTCTTTGGCCAGCTGACCTTCAGACGGCAGAGGATCACCCGGTTGCAGGTGGTGGTCCTCGATGTACTGCTTGATGGCCGTCTGGGCCTGTCGGTATGCGGGAATGCGGGCAGCCATGAAACCTCCTGTGGGCGATGCCAGGCCAGTCCAGTGCAGGAGTGAATCTGACATCAGATATCTGATAGGTAGGCTGAGCTTACGTGAAGGGGGAGGAGTTGTCAACCGCACAGAAGTTCAGAGGACGCAGAACGGCGCACTTGACAGCTGACGCTCATCCCAAGTACAGTCCATCTCACCGCAAGTCAGATATCAGATATCTAAGGACCGGCCCGCTCTGGTGTCCGTGTCCGCCGTCTCTCCCCCCTTTGGAGGCCCCATGAAGACCGTGACCCTACTTGCCGCACTGCTGATCACCACCGCCGCCGCACAGACCCAGACCTACCCTGACCTGCCCACCGGCATCAAGAACGGCGTCGGCGGCTTGATCGGCAATACCATCTACGCTGGACTGGGCACGGCGGGCCAGAAGTTCTACGCCCTGAACCTGTCGGACGCCGCCAAGGGCTGGACCGAAGTGGCCGCCTTCCCCAGCGCGGCCCGCGATCAGGCGTCCGCCGCCGTGGTGAACGGCAAGCTGTACGTGTTCGGCGGCCTGGGCAAGCCCACGCCGGAAGCCACGACCTCGGTCTTTAACCAGGTGCACGCCTACGATCCGGCCAGCAACACCTGGCAGGAACTCAAGACCCGCGCGCCCATGGAGATCGGCGGCGGCACGGCGGTGGCCCAGGGTGACCGCATCCTGCTGTTCGGCGGCGTCAACCGCAACATCTTCAACGGGTACTTCAGCGACATCGCCGCCGCCGGGACCGACAAGGCCGCCAGCGACGCCGTGGCCCTGGCGTACTTCAGCGGACGCCCCCAGGACTACTTCTTCGGCAAGGAAGTCCAGAGCTACACCCCGGCCACCAACACCTGGCAGTCGCTGGGCACCGCGCCCTTCACGGGCCGCGCCGGGGCCGCCATCAGCCTTCAGGGCGACGTCCTGACCGTGGTCAGCGGCGAGATCAAGCCCGGTCTGCGCACGGCTCAGGCGGGCCGCGCCACGGTGAAGGACGGCGGCGTGACCTGGAGCGAGGTGCCCAACCTGCCCAGCGGGGCAAACGGCGCAGTGCAAGAAGGCGTGGCGGGGGCCTACACCGGTTCCAGCATGGGCGCTGTGCTGGTGGCCGGCGGGGCCAACTTTCCCGGCAGCACCGCCAAGTTTAATAGCGGCGTGCAGTACGCCCACCAGGGCCTGACCAAGACCTGGCAGAGCGACATCTACGCGCTGCGCGACGGCAAGTGGAGCGTGGTGGGCCAGTTGCCCCAGGCCCAGGCTTCGGGCATCAGCATCCAGCGCGGCGACGAGGTCATTCTGGTCGGCGGCGAGGTGCAGGGCGGCGACGCCAGCCCCAAGGTCATGTCCATCACCCTGAAGGGCGACACCGTGGAGATCAAGGACTGAGCAAAAGACTGTGGAGGGGGGCCAACTGTGGCGACGGTTGGCCCTTTTCATGGGCTGATGCGGGACTGAAACGAGTTGCCGGCATGTAGGGTTGGCCGGGTGGCCCCCTCACCCTTCCGGCGCTACACGCCTCCCTCTGCTTCGCAGCTTCACGGGTCACCCACCAGGGGCGAGGGGAAAAAGCGCAGGCTCAGTCTAGGTTCGGGTCAGCGAGATCTCGCGCTCCTGGCGGGCGGACTCCTCGGCGGCAAAAACAGCGTCCATCACTGAACCGGCGAACTCGGGCGTGACCCTGGGCCGCTCACCCCGCTCGGCCCAGTCACGCAGCTCCAGCCATTCCTGCGCCAAGGCAGTGAGTGTGAGGTGGTCCGGGAGGTTCAGCGGCACAGCAGTCCAACCGTCGTTCTGGCCACGCTCCAGGCTGTCGGGCGTGATCCGCAGGCTGCCCCCCTCGCACAGAAGGGTGGTGGCGTTGATCGGCCCGCCCTGGGCGTAACCGAAGCTGCCCACCATGCCCGCGCCGCCGCCCTGGAACCGCAGGAAGATGCTGGACAGATCGTCGGCCTGCTGCTCGTGGAGGTGGGTGCCGATGGCCGCGCTGACCGCTTGCACGGGCCGGTCCATCAGCCACATCAACCGGTCCAGCGCGTGGATGCCGGCGGTCAGCAGCATCCCGCCGCCGCGCTTACGGTCCAGGTGCCAGTCGCGGCGGTTGGCCTCCATCCAGCGTTTCTGGAACACGCTCTGTCCGCTCAGGGGGCGGCCCAGCTCGCCACTGTCGATGATCTGTTTGGCCCGGCTGAAGCCGGGGAAGTAATGGCTGGTGAAGCCGACGAGACACGGCACCCCAGCGTTCCGCGCGGCGTCCAGCACGGCGTGGGTCTCCGTAGAGTTCGTGGCGACGGGTTTTTCCAGCAGCACTGGTTTGCCGCTGGCAAGAGCTTCCAGGGCCAGCGGGGCGTGGTACTCGTGCGGCGCGGTGATCAGCACAGCGTCGACATCCGGGGCAGCCAGGAGGGCTCGGGCATCAGCATGGACGCGTCCACCGTGCTGGGCCACAAAGGCGGCGGCCGTGTCCAGCGATCTGCTGTTGACTCCCGTGACCGCAAACCCCTCCAGGGTGGCGAGGGCCTGCGCGTGCTGATCGGCCCACCAGCCCGCGCCGAGAATGCCCACCCTCATGCGTCCGCCCAGGTGGCGGCGGCGTAGCAGGCGTCGATCACGCGCATGGCCGCCAGGTGATCGTCCAGGGAATGGGGAGCCGGGCCGCCCGTCTGGATGGCCTGCACGGTGGCGGCCGCGAACAGCTCGTAGCGGCGGGCCAGGGGCACAACGGGCTGCACCCGGGTCTGACCAGCGCGGCGGTCAAAGACGGTCAGCGCCTGCCCGTCGTCGCGCACGCTTAGATCCCGGCGGTGCCCGCTCAACTCAAAGTCGCTGGCGTCGTCCACGGCCACGGTATACCCCACCTCAATGTGTCCGATCACGCCTCCAGCCGACAGGGTGACGGCGGCATACTCCTCGGTCTCCATCCCGAACAGCCGGCGGCTCAGGACGCAGGACTGCACCTGAACTTCTCCAGTCGTGGCCTTCAGGAAAGCGCCAATCCCGTGAATGCCCAGATTTCGCAAGGCGCCGCCGCCTGCCACGTCCGGGTGCGTCACCCAGGGCACGCCCCAGGCCGCGTACCGCTCCGGCGAGCCGTTGACCAGCCGGAAACGCAGGTGAGAGAGTGGCCCTCCCGCTTCGGGCGTGCAGACGTCCCAGAACCCTCCGAGCAGATGCGGCTGCGCCACGGTCACGAAGGCCCCCTGTTGCCGGGCCAGCGCGGCCAGAGGCTCCAGTTCGGCGGCATGGCGGCCCACCGGCTTCTCGACTGCCACCGCCACGCCAGCTTCGATACACCCCTCGACTTCACGCAGCATGTCCTGCGGCGTTCCCAGAACAACCACCAGCTCGGGGCGGCTCCTCAGCATCACCTCCAGGTTGGTTTGTGCCGCATCAGAACCGTTCCAGAAAGGCTGACCAATGGCCTCAAAGGCCTGCAGGTACATGGAACGGTGCCAGTGGCCGTGATCGAGGAGGGCAATCTGCATAGGCTAGGTTATCAGATATCTGATGTTTTGTTGCTGACGATCATGATTTCAGATCGCTTTCCTCGCTGGAAAATCTCGCCCCCAGCGCGTTCCGGGCCAGGATTGCACCGACCTTTCGCCCGTCGGAGGCTCCTTCCTGACCCGGACAGGTTTTCAGGATCGGCCCACTCGCAGCCGTCCAACTTTTGGGGCCAGCCCAGTCATGGGAATTGGCTCGGGCTGGCGCAGATCACACTCTCCCCGGTCATTCTCTACACTGTCCCCATGCGTTTTCTGACCTACCGCGATCTGGACTCGGGCCGTGTCAAGAAGCAGCTCAGGAAAGTGCAGGAGGCCATCGAACGCGACGACTTCAAGACCCCGGATGTCAAGAAACTGGCCCAGGGCCACTACTACCGCGCCCGGCTGGACGACACCAACCGCCTGCTGCTGACCTTCGTGAAGCACGGGCCGGAAACGGCGTGTCTGGCCCTGGAAGTGATCCATCAGCACGCCTACGAGAAATCGCGGTTTCTGCGTGGGGCGCGAATTGACGAGGCCAAACTGCCCGATCTGTCGCCGGATGAGGCGCAGGCCGAGGCTCAGCCGCTGCGCTACCTGCATCCAACCCGCAGCGAATTTCACTTGCTGGACAAGGTGATTTCCTTCGATGACACCCAGGACGAGGTCTACCGCACCCCGGCCCCGGTGATCCTGGTGGGGTCGGCGGGCAGCGGCAAGACCGCCCTGACGCTGCAGAAACTGCGCGAGCTGCCGGGGCAGGTGCTGTACGTGACCCTCTCGCCGTATCTGGCCCAGAGCGCGGCGGGCCTGTACGCCGCCCACGGCTTTGAAAACGAGGCCCAGGACGTGCAGTTCCTGTCGTTCCGCGAGTATCTGGACACCATCCGGGTGCCGCCGGGGCGCGAGGTCACCTTCGAGGATTTCCGGGGCTGGTTTTCGCGGCAGCCGGGTTTGAAATTCACCGACGCCCACCAGCTGTTCGAGGAGTTTCGTGGCGTCCTGAGCAGTTCCCCCGAAGGCCCGCTGGCGCGCGAGGCGTACCTGAATCTGGGGGTGCGGCAATCCATCTACGACGCCGAACACCGCCCGCAGGTGTACGAGCTGTTCGGCAAGTACCTCAGCTGGCTCACGGACAGCCGGCTGTACGACTCCAGCATCGTGGCCTCGGGCTATCTCAAGTCGGCCACGCCGGACTACGACTTCGTGGTGGTGGATGAGGTACAGGATCTGACGGCGGCGCAACTGGCGCTGATCCTGGCCTCGCTGAAGGTGCCGGGACAGTTCCTGCTGTGCGGCGACAGCAACCAGATCGTGCATCCCAATTTCTTCTCGTGGGCGGCGGTCAAGACGCTGCTGTGGAAAGACCCGGCCCTGGCCGAGCGACAGGCCATCAACGTGCTGCGCGCCAATTTCCGCAACGCCTCGCAGGTGACGCGGGTGGCGAACGCCCTGCTCAAGATCAAGCACGCCCGCTTCGGCAGCGTGGACCGGGAAAGCAACTTTCTGGTGCACGCGGTGGCCGACGATCCGGGCAGCGTGACCTTTTTGCCCGACGACGCGCGCGTGAAACGGCATCTGGACGAGCAGACGCGCGGCAGCACCGATTACGCGGTGCTGGTGCTGCGCGACGAGGACAAGGGCGAGGCCCGCAGGTCCTTTGGGACGCCACTGGTGTTCAGCGTGCAGGAGGCCAAGGGGCTGGAATACCCCAACATCATCCTGAGCAATTTCATCAGCTCTCAGCGGGCCACCTACCGCGAGATCGTGGAGGGTGTGACCGCCGAAGACCTTCAGAAAGACGATCTGAAATACAGCCGCGCCAGGGACAAGTCAGACAAGTCGCTGGAAATTTACAAGTTCTACGTCAATGCGCTGTACGTGGCTGTCACCCGCGCTGTGAACCGCGTGATTCTGGTAGAAAGCGACACCCGTCATCCGTTGCTGGGGCTGCTGGGCGTGACGCTGGGCAACGAGGCCGAGCAACTGCGGGTCAGGCAGGCCAGCCGCGACGACTGGGAGCGCGAGGCCCGCAAGCTGGAATTGCAGGGCAAGAAGGAGCAGGCCGGGGACATCCGCCGCCGCATCCTCATGCAGCGGGACGTGCCCTGGGAGGTCTGGACTCCCGATGCCCTGCGCCGCATGGAGGCCGAGGTTCGCGCCAGGCCAGGCGATCCCAAGCTGGCCCGCAACCTGCTGGATTACGCGCTGCTCAACCGCACCGGGGCTTTGCTGGAGGAGATGAGGGATCTCAAGATCAAGCCCGCGCAGTCGTACCTCCGGAACAACGAAAAAGACCGCCAGATTCAGCGTCAGGCCGTGCTGGACAAGCACCGCAAGGCTTTTGCGGATCCCAACCTGCGAGCCGTCCTGGGTGACGCCGATAAATACGGCGTGGACTACCGCACCCCCGAGAACCTGACCCCACTGATGCTGGCGGTGCTGGCGGGCAACCTGCCCCTGATCGACGCCTTGCTGGAGCGCGGCGCAGATGTGACCCAGACCGATCTGTTCGGGCGCACGCCGCACATGCTGGCGCTGGAAACAGCCATGCAGGACGTGGAGTACGCGCGAACCCGTCTGGGGCCAGTGTACGAACGGGTGCGGCCCGGCGCGCTGGACGTGCTGGTGGGGGACCGGCTGGTGCGCCTGGGCCACGAGGGCGCGGAGTTTTACTTCCTGAGCGTAATGCTCGCGCAGTGGCCCGGCTACACTTCCGAACTGCATCACCCGGAACTGACGCCCAGCGATCTGTACCGGCGAGGCGAGGCTTTTTACGTGGACGCCCTGCAAACCAATCTGGAATTCTTTCCATTCTCCGTACTGCGCGAGGCCCGCCGCAAGCGCTCGTACTTCAATCACGTCATGGCGCGGGCCGAGGTAGACAGCAATTACATCCCCGCCCGCAAGCTGTGGCAGCGCGTGCAGAAGGGCTTTTACGTGCTGAACCCGGCGTTGAAGGTGCGTGTGAAACTGGCCGCCAACTCGGAGGGCGAGTGGGTGGAGGTGGCGCTGCTCTCGGACCCGGTGGCGCGGGCGTGGCTGCAGCTTCAAGAAAGGGCGGGAGTCCCGTGACTTCAGTCGTGGGAGGGATAGCGCTGCCGCCCGCAGGACGGCCTTGCTTTTTGTCAGGCATCTGTTGCTTTGACTGTTCACAACATTGTGCATTATCTTCCTCTTTGTGAAGATCACGCTCACCGCCAAGCTCAAGTTGCGGCACAGCCCGGAGCAGAAAATCGCTCTGGACGCCGTCACGCTGGCCTACCGGGACGCGCTGAACTACACGTCTGGCATTGCTTTTGCCAACAACAAGCTCTCGGCAGGCATGCGGCTTCAGACGCTGGTCTATGAAGACCTGCGCGCGAAGTTCGGCTTGCCGTCTCAGATGGCCTGCAACGCCCCGCGTCAGGTGGCCACGTCGTACAAAGTCCAATGGACCAAGCTGCGTCAAGATCACGCTGATCTGGCCAGTGGTCGCATCCGATGCTTAGCGCATGAAACCAACGACGAACAAGTGCAACAAAAGCAAGGTCGGCCCTGGCGGGCCGACACGGGACTTATACGGATTCCGTTTATTCCGTGTAGAAATCGGGAGAGCGCCGATTCCTCCACTCCACGTCCGGAACCCGTTTTTCTCCTGCTCGCTTCGCTCGGATTTCCAGGTGTTTTCAACACCTTTCAATCGGAATCCGTATTATACGGACTCCGATTAATTCGTACAGAGAGGCCACCAGTGGAACAGGGTATGTTGCGTGATGAGATCGGGTTGGGTTTCCAGCCAGGCACACCGTTCACCGAGTGCTTCCTGGAGTTCAGCAAGTGATTCAAAACATCGGTTGGCCAGTGGCTCATCCGTCAAGTTCCAGGCGCGCTCCACCGGCTGCAATTCTGGCGAATAGGGTGGCAGGGTCACCGTCTCCAGGCCAGGGGGATGTCCCTCCAGTGGAGGGACATGAAACCCCGCACCATCTTCAACGAGCACAATGTGATGATCTGGCCCTGCCCCGAGACTGGCCGCGAATGCGGCCACGACGAGTTGGTAGGCGCGTTTGGTGACCTCTGGCACCAGCCAGAACTGGCTGGCGCCACTTTCAGGACAGACGAAGGCATACAGATACAGCCATTCATAGCGTGGCTCGACGGGCCGGGTGGCGGGGTGGCCCGTGGGTGTCCAGACGGGCCGCGTGATGGGTTGGAGGCCAATGCGATGTTCATCCATGGCCCATAACGAGACGTGTGCATACGCTGGTGTAATCCGGCCAGCGGCGGGTCACCCGCAGCTTCCGTGCTGGGGGCAGCCCAAGCCGAATACTGAGGGATGGACTTTTCCTTCCTCCCCGACTCGTGGCAGCTGCTGGAATCCGTTCAGGACGGCGAACATCTGATCCTGCGGGTGCAGGATCAATCCTCCCACCGCCCCTGTCCCCACTGTCAGCACCTGAGTGCCCATATTCACAGCCATTACGTTCGTCGGCCGCAGGATCTCGCCCTCGGACAACGCCCCGTGACGTTGTTCGTTCACACGCGTCGCTTCCGCTGCCTGAATCCGGCCTGTGGCTGTGTGACCTTCGCGGAGCGCTGGCCCGACTGGCTTGAACCGCATGCCCAGCGCACCTGTCGACTGGCCCAGCGTCAGAGCCAGATTGCTCTGCAAGTTGGCGGAGAAGGTGGCCACCGACTGCTTCAGATCCTGGGGGAAGTCACGAGCGCCGATACCCTGCTGCGACTGCTTCGTCGTCTTCCCCTGCCCTCATTCACCACGCCCAGAGTCCTGGGCGTCGATGACTTCTGCTTTCGCCGCCGGAAGACGTATGGCACGATCCTGATTGACCTGGAGCGCCACAGGGTAGTGGACCTGCTGCCAGACCGTGAAATAGCCACACTGACACAGTGGCTCCAGAACCATCCCGGCGTCGAGGTGATCAGCCGGGACCGCTCGGGAGACTACGCGCGTGGGGCCGCGTCCGGCGCACCGGACGCTCAGCAGATCGCGGACCGTTTCCATCTGTTCGGAAACATCCGCGAGGCCGTGTAGGCCTGGTTGCGACACCACCGGGATCAGCTGCGTGAATCTCCTGATTCCATGCCAACGTCGTTGGTCCCCCTGCCCGAGAGGCCGCTGGCCTTGCCAGCGGCCCAGCCGCGTCGCACGACAACCCGGGGACGGTTACGGATCGTCGTGGCCCGGCGGGCAGAACGGGCTCAGCGATATGAACAGGTGGCCAGGCTGTTCGCCGCAGGACACACCTTCAGTGCGATTGCCCGACAGGTGGGACTGGCCCGGAGTACGGTGACTGAGTGGCTGAGGCGTGAAGGCTTTCCGATACGGCAGACGCCGCCCAGCAGCCTGACCCGGCACGCAACGTTGATCCGGGCAAGCATGGCGCAGCGGGAATGGACGGTGACCCAGATCTACGACACGCTGGTTCAGCAGGGCTATGAGGGTGCATTCAGCGGTGTGTCAGCGTACGTGACGTGGCTGCGCGAAGGCCACGAACCACCAGCGACAGCGGATCAACCGGGCCTGACCCCCGTGCGGGAAAAGCGGCTCGGGGTCCGCGAGGTGTCCTGGCTGTTCACCCTGGACCCAGACCGTTTGACCCCGGAGATGACCAGGAGGCTGCGCCTCCTGGTGGACCGCTGGCCACAGGGTCAGGCGACGTATGCCTTGATCCAGCAACTCACGTCGCTGCTTCGGCAGGCCCCCACGTCAGGCTCGGCCCTGCTGGCGAGCTGGATCCAGGCGGCGCTGGACAGCGGCATGATGGAAATCCAACGACTGGGGCGCAGTTTTAAGAAGGATTTCGCAGCGATCTGCGGCGCGATTGAATCCCCATGGAGCAATGGACAGACGGAAGGCCAGGTTCATCGGCTGAAGCTGATCAAACGGCAGATGTATGGCCGGGCGAATCTCGATCTGCTGAAGTGTCGAGTTCTGCTGGCTTGACATCCCCAGCACGGAAGCTGCGGGTGACCCGGCGGGTGCCGGATTAGCCAGCATATGCAGACGTGAGGGTGGAGCCGCTCCGCTGCGCGAAGCCGCTCCACTAGGATTTTGATTTGAACGCTTCCTGGTCGGCCTCGTTGCCCCCGACATGTCGGGGGCGTGGACGCTGGGGCGAGAACCCGGCCAGTCGCATGAACTCATAGGTGCGGCCCAGGTACACCGTTTTGCCAAAGTGCTCCCGAATCCAGTCCTGAACCATTTTGCCGCTCCAGACGATGCCCTGGTCAAAATCCCCGCGCAGACGGGCGGCGAACTGTTGCTGCTCCGCCTCGGTCAAGACCGTGGGCGCGCCTAGATTGTCGGCGCGGCCATCCCCCAGACCGTCCAACCCCAGGGTGTGATACCGATGCAGGACTTTGCGCGCACCCGAGACGGAATATTGAGTCAACGCCAGAAGTTCAGTCTCACTCTTGCCTTCGGCAAGAAGCGCGAAAAACTGTGCTCTGCGCCGTTCAACAGCGCAGGTGCTGGCCCGGAAGATGCCCCAGAAGTCGGCAGCGGAGTGCTGAAGTTCAACGGAAGAATGAAAGGATTTGATCCTTGAATTCTACACTTTTTAATCGGAGTCCGTATTACTCACGACTGAAGTCACAAGTTTGCGCCCCGCGCTAATCAATCCGCCAAAAAGAAGGGAGCCTTTGCGGGCTCCCTTCTCCAGTTTGAGAGGTTGGTTCAATTACCAGCGATCGTCGCGGCGAGGGCGGTCGCTAAACCCAGTGGCAGGTCCAGCCTTCGTGACCACGATGTTCTTGGCCTGGGGGCCCTTGCCGCGCTGTCCTTCTTCGACTTCGAATTCCACTTCGTCGCCTTCGTTCAGCTTCTTGAAGCCGCTGCTCTGGATCGCGCTGAAGTGCGCGAACACGTCCGGGCTGCCGGGTGTTTCGATGAAGCCAAAGCCTTTCTCTGCGTTAAACCATTTCACTGTACCTACGGGCATGTTCGACTCCTTGAATTCCAAATACGAAAAGGCCCCGAGCGGATAATTTGGAGCACCTCGGGGTCAATCCGAAATAAAGAACACTCGTGACGAGTATAGCGCACATCGTGGTTGCACTCAGTGTGAGGGTCTCCCCTCGGTCGGTCTCCCAGGACCTGACCCTTCGCTGGAAATGACGTACTGGACGCAGTCAAGCGGCACGAAGGGCGATCCCTCAGTCTGTGACTAAATGCTTCACGCAAGCCCCTGGCTTTAGACATGGGGTCAGTGAAGCCGAGTCGCGGAGCGACTCGCTTGCTTTTTTATCGTTGCTCACGGCATAATCGCTCCATGGAATTTCATTGGGAGGAGAATCGGCAAGTGCATGCCGTTGTCTTTTTCTGGTGTCATTCCTCTGTACCGGACATCTTAGCTTCAAGCCGCTCCTGATGCGTGAAACGGCGTGCTCAGTAGCCTGACCAACTCAGGTAACTCGGGCAGGTTCCACCGCAGCGCATGGCACAGCTGTTCCGCGCC
>NZ_VDMO01000041.1 GCF_006335125.1 Deinococcus radiopugnans ATCC 19172 | reverse complement strand
TACGGCTCGGAAGAACTGCGCCATGTGCTGCGGTGGGTTCCGAAGAGAATCAGCGAGATCCTACACGTCTTGATATGCCCTTTTCCCGCACTGGGACAGCCGGAAACTGAAGTTGTCAGCTACTGAGCCAACTGATCAGTCAGAACGCCGGGCAGGTTCGGGGGGTCATGAAAAATCCTGACAAGGACGGCAACAGCGGCGGTTACGGTGTCACCACCGTCCTGACGCCGACCACGCCCGGCGCCCCAGACATCCTGCGTCAGCTTGTCGTGACGTTTGTCAAGCATGGCGGCACCATCAAAGTGGGTGACGTGTTCAAGGTCCAGAGCGTGGATCAGGTGGAAGGACGCGTCCAAGGCGACGGGGAAACTGCGGCCACTGTGCTCTTCAGTGCTGACATCATTGGGACCCTTAAGATCGAGTGGAAGGCAGTGGGCACCAAGGGCACCGTGACAGTGCTCAAGGTCAGCGATCAGTTCGTGACCCTCAAGCTGGACGGCGCACTGCTCAACAACGCCGCAGATCCAAGTGGGGGGAGCCAGATGCTGGTCAGCGGGACGTTCAGCTACGTGCCCGAGCCTCGTTGACTCGCCGCCATTTGAGGGGCGCGTGGCCCAGCACAATGGACTGCAGCTTGCAGGCCTTCATGGCGCGGATGGCCTGTTTGCGGTCACGACACGGCTGCGCCCTCGCTGTACCCTCCCGCCTGAAGGGGCTGAGCTCCCCCTCTATCTGACGCACTGGCCGGTGCACGTGTCCTACCGCTTCATCGTGGGGGCTGACTGGCGTGGGAACAATGACTCGTCCTTGGAAGACAGGGCACAGTTAAACGGTCCGAGTGAGTTCAACTCACGCTGGTCAGGACAGTTTTTGAACTTGATTCCAACAGCCTCAACGTAAACCAGTCTCAAGCGACAAAAAACTCCTCTCCCCTTGCGGTGGAAGACTGGGAGGGGGGTGAATGTGACGGGTCCAACTACCTGCTGTTCCTGGAGGATGAGCGCGGGCAAGTTTACGTGTACAGGCGCAGTTGACTCGCCCAACCCCGGCATGTTGAGTGGCCTCCGTTCCTGCCGGGCTTACGTGGCGGGGGCGAAATTTTGGTCAATTCGCATGAGAGCCCTCCGGATCTGAAGTTTAGAGGCGTGCGGAAACGAAGATTTGAGCGGCGTTCCCGGCGCCCTGATGGGAGGCTCCTTCCGGTGTTGTAAAAATCAGTTGCACAGCGACCTACGCCGGCAACACATTTTTGCAACCCGCCCGGCTAAAATTCTGGCCCTCGCCGGCGCCGGCTTTAGCCCCAAGGCTTTTCAGGATGTTCTTGTGGACGAACCTCGAGCGGTTGAGGATCAAAAGGAGCTATGCAGGCTTCCATTCATGCCCTTACACCTTGTAGTGGGACCTTTGCAAGACCAGATAGCGCGTTGCTGAGGGTGAACGTGCGCTGGATGCCGCTTGGGAAGGAAGCATGCCAATCCTCTATGTCCCTGGATGCCGATGCGCTGGCCAGGGCTACTGCGTGATATCGCAGGGGCGGATGGGGCCGACGGGCGCAGGTCTGCGAGCGGTCCCAGCAGCGCAAACGAAAAAGGCGACCCGAAGGCCGCCTTTGATTTCTTCAACATAGCGCGGTATGCGCCGGGTGTCCAGCGTATGCGCCGGATGCGGCCTGCCGCCCTACCTGCGGCGGAACTCGACGGTCTCGGCACTGGGGTTGATGTTGCTCGTTTTCCAGTCCACCGCCAGCCACGCCTTGCCCTGGGAGTGGGTCTCAGTGTTGGACCACCACGCGGGGGCATGCGTGCTGCGGGCGGTTGCCGGAAGGTCAGCGCCGAGGATCTTCTCAATTTCGCTGTAGCTGAGGGTCACGGTGGGCGTGGTGCTGGGGAGGGCGGCCAGATGCGCGGCCAGCGGGGCATATCGCTTGCCGATGGCCTTGATGGCTTCGGCGTCCTTGACGCTGATGCTGCCCTCGGGCGTGCTGACGGGTTCGGCGAGGAACGCGGGGAGCCGTTGCAGGAGGGTTGCCGCGTCGAGACCAGTGGGGAGGGAGAGGTTGAGGACGACATCGCTGTCCGTGACCAGCCGCACTTCTAGAAAACTTTTCATACCTGAAAGTAACTTATTTTAGAGTTATAGGCAAGACCCCCTGACAACTTTTGTTATCGTGGGGTATGAAACGCCTGCTTCTGCCACTGCTGCTTCTGTCTTTACCCTCGATGGCCCAGGCGACCCAGTGGGAATACGCCACCTACATTCAACTGGCTGCCCGCAATTCAGACGATCTCAAAAACGGAAACATCTACTCGTGGAGTTCCCCAGGGACAGACGTCGGCTCCGATGACTTTCCCACATTCATGGAGAAGTTGACGAAGGGAAAAAGCACCAGCTTCTTCTTCCCAGAGTTCCTGAACTTCGTGGGCCGGGACGGGTGGGAGCTGGTCAGCGTGTACGAAGACCAGCAGGACAAAATTGAGGCACTGACTGACCCGCGCAAGATTCAGCGCCAGTGGTTCATCTTCAAGCGTCCGGCGGCGAAATGACCCTCGATTTCTACCGGGGTGACCTCGTCGCCCGCGCCTCGCACCTCGCCACCTTGAACACTGAGGAACTGCACCGCCGTGCCGCCGTGGCCGCCCGCGACAAAGACCCGGACACGCTGTGGGCCTTGACCGAGGCGTACCTGACCACGCACGGGGCCGCCGGGGCACGGGTCAGCCCGCACACCCTGCGGACCTACGGTGAGGCTGTCCGCGCGTTCCTGACCTACGCCACCGACAACGCCGTGAACCTGCTGAGTCCCGGCGCAAACGTAGGGGCGCTCTACCTGCGGCACCTGGAAGCGGCAGGCAAGAGCGCGGCCACCGTGCGGGTCAAGCTGGCCGGGGCGCGGACGCTGTACAAGGCGCTGCGCTGGGCCGGGGCCACCACCGAGGACGCCTTCGCAGACGCGCGAGCCGCCCCGGACTCCACCGCCGCCTGGGACAAGCGCCAGCCGTACACCGAGGAGGAAATGACCCGCCTGCTGGGGGCCGCCGACGCCCGCATGACCGCGCTGCTGCTGCTGTGCGGCCACAGCGGCCTGCGGATCGCGGAAGCGTTGGCGCTGGCCTGGGCCGACGTGGACCTGAGTGCCCGCGCCCTGACCGTCAAGAACGGCAAGGGCGGCAAGACCCGGCGGGTCAACCTGTCCCGCTCGCTGGGGGCCGCCCTGGAAGCCCTGGAGACGATGGAAGGCTGGGAGGATCTGGTCATCGGTGGCGGCGTGGACGCGGCCAGGGAGCGGCTGGGCTGGCTGTGCAAGCGGGCCGGGGTGGGCAACAAAGGGTTCCATGCGCTGCGCCACTACGCGGGCACCAAGCTGGTCCGTGAAGGCCACAGCCTGGACGCCGCCGCCCGGCACCTGGGCCACGCCAGCATCGAGACCACCCGCATCTACGCCAAGTGGGCCGACGACGGACTGCGTGAGGCGCTGGACGAGTGGTGAGGGGTCCAGGCTGAGTCAAAGGACTCGGCACGCTGCATGAGGAACTGCGCTTGAAGACGGGTCCTGAGCAAGCGCAGTCGCGCCCACACTGGTTTTCCCCATCGGCGTCAGCCCTCTTGGACGCTAAAATGTCTGCCAGAGGACACCCACATGATGAGTAAAGAATGGTTGATCGTCCGCAAGAACGCCACGCACGCCATCGTGGACGAGATGGCCACCACCCGCTCCACGATGGAACAGGACGAGGCCTGCCTGCATCAGACCTACCCAGACAGTGCCTTCACGGTCAGCCTTTACACCAGCAGCCGCCCCGTAGCCAGCGGACGCGAGTTGGCTGGCGGCGGCTGGGACTGGGACCTTTCCGACTCGGACTGAATCTCGAGGCTGCCCGCTTGCCCGCAACCCAGACGCCCGGGTGGGCAAAGATGGGCTTGAACGTTTTTTCTGTCTTGGACACATGACATGGGGGGCGCTCTGGGCGCTCGAGCGCCTAGGGCGACTGGGTGGTGCAGCGCCTAGAGCGCCCCCCTGTAAGCTGCGACATGACCGACACTGCCAACCGCAGAGACCCGCTGGAACGCATCGCGGACGCCCTGGAACAGATCGCGGGCCTGATGGCCCAGGACGCCGCCCGGAAGGCCGAGGGGCAGGCCGAAACCGCCGCAGCGCAGGCTGAGGCCGATGAGTCGTGGGCACAGAACGCCCTCGACAAGGGCATGCCTGTGGACGGCCCTGGCAAGAAGCTGTAGGCGGGACGCTCAGGGACTTGGAAAGCGGGTGGACCCAGCGGCGGCAGCCCCACAGGGATGCGGCGCAGGGA
This sequence comes from Deinococcus radiopugnans ATCC 19172, assembly GCF_006335125.1. NCBI lineage: Bacteria > Thermotogati > Deinococcota > Deinococci > Deinococcales > Deinococcaceae > Deinococcus > Deinococcus radiopugnans. The sequence continues at coordinate 14,809 of NZ_VDMO01000041.1, read as the reverse complement.
CCAAACCGCATCAAGACTCAAGCGCCTGAGCGGCAACCCAGGCGCTTAAAAAAAGGTGGTTCTCATGGCGAAACACCGTGAGACTACCAAAGCGGAAGGCGGCAGCCGCCCATCAGTTCAGTCACGCCACCCGCGTCGGGAACCGTGCCGCGTCGGCAGACGTTCCGTGCGTGGGGCGTACCCTGGGGTCATGAAAGAGCGCGTCGTCATCGCCCCGGCCATCTGCAACGGCAGGCCCACCGTGCGCGGCACCCGCATCATCGCCCAGACGATCATCGAGTTCCTGGCCGCCGGGGACCGCATTGAGGACGTGCTGGACGAATACCCGACGCTGACCCGCGAGGACGTGCTGGCCTGCCTGGCCTTCTCCTCGCGCCTGCTGGGACACCAGTTCAGGATTGAGAAGATCGCCTGAAGTCCAGCGGCTATCTGCTGGACGAGAACCTGTCCCCCAAGCTGCGCGCGGGCTTTAACCCGGCGGTGCGGTGGTGCATGCCAGGGACCTGGGGGACAACCCCACGGACCTGGAACTGTGGACCTCCGCCGCTGAGCACGCCCTGGTGATCGTCACCAAGGACGCGGACTTCACGGATCGCATCCTGGTCCTGGACGCGCCGCCGCCTGGCTGGTAGCGCTGCAAATCTGGAGCCACAGGAGCGCTATGTCCGCTACATTGGCCGCCGATGAACCATCCCCTCAAACGCGGTCTGCTGAGCATCCTACTGCTCCTCACCGCCTGCGCGCCCACTGCCAGCGCCTCCAACGACGACGTGACCCGCTCCAGTCGGGACTTCACCCAGACCACCGTGTTTGCCCCCGGCCAGATCTGGACCCTGGGCTGGGGCGACTGGGAGCACGAACGCGAGGACACCTTCACCGTGCCCGCACTGACGGCCGCCGAGAATGGTCACCAGAGCTACGTCACGACGCTGGAGAGCGGCGACACCGTGAGCTTCGAGCAGCAGTTCGGCACCGAAACGAGCGCGTACCTGCGGGTGCGGCTCGACAGCAAAACTGAAGGCACCCACTCGTGCATCGTCGGGATGTCCAGAGACATCAACCCCAAGCTGGTCTTGGGCGGCATCTACGGCATGACCTTCGACGACGCGGCCGACGCCCTGTTCCTCAAGACCGACCACAGCGCCGGGCGCCGCTCCTGCGTGCTGATCCCCAAGAACAAGAACTGAAGCGCACCCTGTTGCTCGGCCTGAGCACCGTGCTGGACCTGAGCGCCTGCGCACCGACGTCGAACTCCTCCGTCCAGACGAACGGGCCGCAGGACACCAGCTGTGCTCTCGGGCAGACCTGGACGGTGGACCGAGGCGACGGCCGCCAGGACACCGTCACGGTGCCGTAGATCAGCTTCGCCAAGAACGGTCACTTCGCCTATGCCCGGATCGGCATCCACAGCCACCAGCTCAAGGAAGACGGCAGGTGCGGCTGCACTGCGGCAACCTGCGCGCCCGGCCCATGCGCGAGTTCCTGGAAGGCCAGTGGCCACGCGTGGAGGCCCTGCTGGGGCAGGACCGGCTGATTCAGGTCTACCTGGACCGCATCGAGGTGCTGACGTGAGACTGTGGGACACCAGGGTGCAGCGGAGACGGTCTGATCATGTTGATATTTTCGCGCTGGCTGCCCCGGGTGCCCCAGCGTCCACCCCACCGTTCATCCTCCAAAGCTGAAGCCCACCGCCTGCGCCCCCCTGCTGCGTGATGGAACGCCCAAGGCACGCGCCGCCCTGCTCTCTTTTCGCCGTTAGTTTTCTCTTTATATTTCTCAGTGATGTCCGACTCCACCACTCTGGCGTCCGTGCTGGAGGAACTGGCCCGGACGCGCGCCGCGCTGGCCGACGCACAGCGCCGCAACGCGGTGCTGTCCACCTTCGTGACCCTAAGCGAAGCCGCCACCACCACGGAAGACCTGACCCTGCTGGCCCAGCATGCCGAGGCGGTCCTGCGCCAGAACATTCCGGGCCTGCTGGCCGCGTACTACAAGCACCACGGGGAGCGATGGATCGCGCGCGTCACCACCGACGGTTTGCCCCCAGACCTGGTGGCTCTGATCGAGACCGGATTGCCGCTGGACACCCCGTGTTTTGCGCAGACGGTGAGCGCCCGCGCCCCGCAGTTCTTCGACCACTGGGACGCCGAGGAGCAGCGCCTGCCGTTCACCGAGGGGGTTCAGGCGGTGGGGTTGGTCCCGTTCTTCAAGGCGGGTCAGCCGGTGGCGATGCTGACGGTGGGGTTGATCAGCGATGCGGTCTGGACCGAGCAGCAGCAACACCTGTTCACGGCGGTCTACCAGGCGCTGGACAGTGCCCAGCAGCGCATCGCCCTGACCCAGATGCAGCAGCAGCAACGCGCCCTGGAAGTGTTCATGACGCTGACCGAGGCCATCGGCACGGAAACCGATCCACTCCGGCTGGCCGAGCGGGCCAAGGCGCTGCTTCACGAGACCCTACCCGAGTGGTCTGTGGTCTTCTACGAGTGGCAAGACGACCTGTGGCGGGCGCGGCTGGCGGACGTGCCGGACCCCACCCTGCGCGCTGCCCTGCTCATCGGCCTCCCCGCGAGCACCCCTGCCTTCCAGGCCGCCGTGCAGGCGAGAAAGCCCGTCTTCTTTGAACACTGGAACGCCGAGGAGCAGGCCTTTCCTCACAGCGAGTCGTACGGCAAGGCCGCCTTCACCGCGTACTTCCATGACGGCGGGCCAGCGGCCCTGTTCGCGGTAGGCAATCAGCGGCGCCGGGTGTGGCGCCCTGAGGACCAGGCCGTGTTCGAGACGGTCAGTCGCAGCCTGGGGCTGGCGCTGGACCGGGCCTGGCAGACCCAAGCCCTGGAACAGCAGCGCGGCGAGTTGCAGGCCAGCGCGGCGCGGCTCGAGCAGGGCAACCGGGAGTTGCAAGCCGCCAACGAGGAACTTGAGGCGTTCGCGTACAGCGCCTCGCATGACCTGCGAACCCCGGTGCGGCACATCAAGGGCTTTGCCGAGATGGCCCGCCGCGCCGCCGTGAAGGGGGACGCGGTCAAGCTCAGGCAGGGACTGGAAGTGATCGAGGGGGCGGCGGACCAGATGAACACCATGATTGACGCCATGCTGGGCCTGGCGCGCAGCGTCCGCCAACCCCTGACGCACACGGTGGTAGCACTGGACGCCCTGGTGGCCGAGGCGCGGCGCAACGTGGAGGACGAGGCCGAAGGCCGGACCATCAACTGGCAGGTGGAGGCGCTGCCGTGCGTGATGGGGGACGCGGCCACCCTGCAACAGGTTCTGGTCAATTTGCTGAGCAACGCGGTCAAGTTCACCCGGCCCCGCGCGCAGGCGGTGATCGAGATCGGAGCGCGGCAGGACGCGGTGGAGACCACACTGTGGGTGCGCGACAACGGGGTGGGCTTTGATCCAAAGTACCAGGTCAAGCTGTTTGGTCCTTTCCAGCGGCTGCACCGGCACAGCGACTTTGAGGGTACCGGGATCGGGCTGGCCACCTCGCGGCGCATCATCCTGCGCCACGGGGGCCGCATCTGGGCCAGCAGCGTGCTGGATCAGGGCACCACGGTATCGTTTGCGTTGCCACATCAGCGCCCGGCCGCGGCCATGGAGGACGCGGAGGCAGACCGCGTGGTGGGGTGAGCGGCACTCGCTCTGGCGGGGATGGACGCCTTTGCCGTCCCAGCCGCATGAGAGGGAGCGCTCACGCGGCCGCTCGCGGATCAGCGCGCTCCAACGTGGCGAAGGCCATCCTCATGTTGGCGCAGAGCCTAGGGCTGGAGACGGTCGCGGAGGGTGTGGAAACTGGGGAAGAACTTGAGCTGCTGAGGGACCTGGGCTGTCACCTGGGTCAGGGCTACCTGTTCGCCCGCTCGCTGCCGGCGACGGATGCCTTCTGGTAGCGGGGCTGGGGCACGTTCTCGTCGTCACTCCCTGACTGAGCCTGCTCTGGTGAAGGGTCAGAGCTAGACTGTGCCCAATTCACATCAGAGTTCTCCGACGCTTTAGTGCACAGGCATGCAGAAGTGAGCGGATTCTGGGTCTCCCGCAGCCTTCGTGCTGGGGCGTCCTAGACCAAATAATGGAGAGTGGACTTCTCTCTCCTCCCTGACGCCTGACAGTTGCTGGACTTCGTTCAGGACGGCGAATTACACCCTGCTTCGTATGGGGGGATGATGCGTCAGGAAGAACCGGGTCAGGCGGCCTTCACTGCAGGACACGGGCCGGAACGTGCAACTCCTGTAAGAACAGCCTGCCTATCCTGGAACCTGATCTCGTCTGTGGCTCCTGTCTTCCGGACAGCACCGACTTGTCCGGCCAGCCGGCCGCCGGTCCTCTCACGCCCGTTGTCCCGGCGGGCCCACGGTTCCAAGGAGCAGTACATGACGATTCATGAAGATCGAGCGCGCCCAGCCGGGCTTTTGACCCTGATCACCGCAGGACTGGCCCTGTGGCTGGGCGCGTGCAGCGCCCCGCTCCCGCCACCGACCGAGGTCCCTGGCGAGGACGGCCTGGGCGGCGGCCTGCAGGCCACGTCCCTGGCGGTCGACTGGTACAGTCCTTCGGGCATGTATCCCGGCAAGGGCTACAGTTCAGTGACCGGCGAGATCCAGGGCACCTGTATCCGGGCGGATCTCGCGCCCGCCACCATCGGACCCGCGTCGGCGGACTACCGCATCGACGTGGCCTCCAACAGCCGGGAGCTGGCCCAGAAGCTGGGCGTGTCCAGCGAGGCGTCCATCGGCTTCGGGGCCTTCTCGGCCTCGGCCAAAGCGTCGTACACCCGTGACCAGCAGGCCAACAGCTCCGCGGTGTACATCATCGCCCGCGCCGACATCCAGGGACCGTCTGTCAACCTGATCAACCCACGCCTGATGACGGCGGCTGAGGATCCGGCCGGCGATGACAACGCTGCGGCGTACAGGGACGACTATCTGGCCTTCTTCAGCAAGTGCGGTGACCGGTACCTGGACTCTGCCGTCACGGGGGCCACCTACCGCGGCGTCGTCCGTGTGGAGACGTCGAGCGAATCCGAGAAGACGGCCGTGCTCGCCGAAGTTCGGGCCAGGTACGGGACGGCCAAGGGTGCGTCGTCCGTCGAGCGCACCGTCAGTGAGTTGTCGAGCCGCTACAACGTCTCGGTCGTGGAGTTCTACGACGGCGTGCTGCCCGACAGCTTCGCAAAAGATCCGGAAACGCTGATTGCCAACGCCACCGAGTTCCCGGCCCTGTTCCAGAAGAAATGTTCGGGACAGCTGATCAGCAGCGCGCAGCTCAGCTGCCTGAAGGTGGCTGTGTTTCAGGACTACCGCAAGCTCACGCTGACCATTCCGGACACCGGCGCCGTGACGCGGGCGCGTCAGGCCTTCGACCAGATGGCCGAGTACGGGCTGGAATACCAGGCCCTGCTCAACGACGCCATGTTCGCCCGCGACAACCCGCACCTCTTCAAAGACACGGCCGCGGACCTCGCGGCCCAGGCCGCCGAGGCGGGCCGGCGGCTGACCCAGGCCAGGAACAGCCTGGAAGCCTGCAGCGACAACCTGCGGGCGTGCCTGCCCGCGCCGGATTTGACGCCCCCGCTGCCTGATCCGGTCACGCTCACGCGTCCCTCGTGGATCAGTGTGGGCCAGGCCACCAGTTGTGCGGACTACCGGCTGAAGTTCCGCGCCAGCGGAACCAGCCGGCCGGACCACGAACTGCCCGACGGCGGATACCAGCTGTACGTCGGGACCGCGGCCCCGCACACCGCGCGACTATGGTGCCGCGGCATGAACACGGCCACACCGGCCGAATACCTCAGCCTCGTGGGCAGCAACGTCTCGGTGTATCGTGACCCCCCACTTCCTGGCGCGCCCGTCCCGATGCTGACCCAGGTGCGCTGGAACAAGGTGCGCATCGACCCGGCGACGCTGATCGTCGATCAGCAGGACTTCACATACGCCGCCGTCGTGTCCGGCAACGACCGCCGCGCCATTGGTTTCGGGACGGCCGTCGACGCCCTGCCGGGCTGGTACGAAGGACCCCGGACCTTTATCAAGGCGAACGTCGACTTGCGGGGCACCGACTTCCATATGGACGGGGTCTTCACTCACGTGACGGGCACCCTGACCGGCGATGCTGGGATATCGTTCCCCACCCCCCAGCAAGCCGAGATCACCGCACCTATCGGTGGAAGCGCTGGCGTCGGCGGTGACCAGCTCAACCCGGGCGTCCTCAGGCTCACGGTCAACAACTAGGCCGGGTTGTCCACTTGGATCCGGGCAGGCACCCCACGGTGCCTGCTCACTTCCTGCACCACCTCGACGACGCGCTCTCCCTTGATGCTGAAATCCACATGGACGGCCAGGCACTCCCGCGTCCAGGTGCCGATCAGCGTCAGTGCTCGAAACCGTTTTCCACCCTCAAGCGCGTCCGAAACACAATTCATCGCCCACACCTCACCCTGCTGCCCTATCTCTGGCTGCGCTGCACGTCGTGCAGCGCTCACATGCCGCCTGGGACGCTGGATTCGCAGGTTCAGCCGGCCAGCTGACACAGCCTGAAGAATCGCTTGTGGCTGACACGCCAGCCCTCCCGCGCCATCAGCACGTGGATCCTACGATATCCGCATCGCACCCGCGTGTGGGCAATCTCGGTCATCCTTTTCTGGATGGGTTGTTCCTCTGGGCGGGCGATGCCCTGATAGCGATAGATGGTCCTCCACTCGTTCAGAACGGCGCAGGCGCGTCGATACCTCGTCCGCAGGTGATCGACCAGGACGCGGCGCTGGGCCGGCTTCAGAGCTCTTTTTGAATCACGTCCTGCAGCATGATCTTATCCAGACTCAGATCGGCCACCAGCTGCTTCAGCTTGCGGTTTTCCTCTTCGAGCTGTCTAAGACGGCGTAACTCGCTGACCCCCAGGCCACTGAATTTCTTCTTCCAGTTGAAAAACGTCGACTCCGCGATGCCCATCTTCCGGCAGACTTCGGCGATAGAGATGCCGGTTTCGGCTTGTTTAAGAGCAAATGCAATCTGTTCTTCGGTATATCGTTTTCCACGCATTGTGGGCCTCCTGGGGGACTTCCCCGATGATGCCAGAGGCTCCATTCTCATGTGGACAGGTTATCAGGGCTCAGGTCACAAGTTCGCCGCGCAGAACGCTCAGGACAATGCCCTCTTTGAGATCGGTGCTCCAGACTTTTCGTTGCTTCCCCATGATGGTCTCCAGTGTGCTCGTCCCTCGCGTTGAAAGGGTCAGGGTCTGCGATTAGCGGTCGGCCGAAAGGCCGAGCACCCGGTCAGCGCATCAGGCCGGTCAGGACCGCAACGGGGTCCTGACCGCGCAACCGCGCGGTCTCCACGGTGGACTTGATCCGCATGTACGTCTGCGCGCCCACCGCATTCTTGCTGCACTGCGAGACCTTCCTCGCCATCACCACCGTCCGCAAGCTCCGTTCCGCTGCGTTGTTCGTCGGTGGAAGGTCCGGGTCCTTCAGGAACCGCCACAACCGATCCAGCACGCGCTGCTTCAGGATGCCCAGTCGAAGTCGCTCGTTCGCTTTCGACTGGAGCGGCGCCCGATTCAGCAGGGCGTCCAGACGCAGGGTGAGTTCCTCACCCTGCTGCGCGTACTCCTCTCGCGTGCATACACCCGTCGTCACGTCCCGATGCAGTCGGATGCCATCCCGGAAGACCTGCGCAACCCGCTGCCCGTACAGCTCTCCCCGCCCAGGTCGCCGCTGTTCTCCAGCGGCGACCTCATCTGCATTGCGGATCAGGTGCGCCAGGCACTTCTGTTGCCGGACGTCCCGCAGGAAACGGCTGTTGTACGAGGAGAAGCGGTCACTGACCAGCACGCCCGTGAAATTCTGCCCCAGACCTTCCCGGACTTCCACGTTCGTGTGCCGCAGGTTGGCGCGGAACACCACGGTGTCCGCGCTGCGGAAGGTGCCCACCCAGGCGTTCTGAGTGCCGATCCGCCAGCCAGTGTCGTCGTGATGCACGAACGGTGCCTGCTGCACCTGTGTCTGTAGTCCATCGACGTGGGCAGACAAGGCGCTGCCGTCAGCCGCAAGCCGCCGTGCGGCTTGCGTGATCGCACTCTGCGTGACCTGGATGCCGCCGAGGAGATTCATGACCCGCCCGATGCGGCGGACCGGAAGGCCCAGCTCGTGATGCAGGGTTTGAAGGGTGGCATGCAGGACAGGGCCGAGTCGATGAGCGGTCGCGCCCACCTGATCGGCGTTCAGGTCGGGATGGTCACCACGCACCGCGTGGTGACACTGGGGGCACTCCATGACGGGCACGTGGTACTCGGTGACCTGCATGGCGTTTTGGGGGGCGAGTTCCGTGACCCAGGCCTTGTCCTGACGGGTGAAGATCAGCGGCCCCGTGAACCCACAGCGAGGACAGGTGTTCGGCGTGGCGACCTGCACGGTCTGAGTGATCTGTTGCGGCGTGGGTGGGGACTTATGCGCGAACGTGCCTTCACCAGGACGGCGTCCTGGTGGCTTGGGATCGGCGGTGCGTTTCTCACGACTGAAGGGTGCGGCGGACTTGCGTTCCCGCCGTTCAAGTTCCTCGATGCGCTTCTTCAGGCGGGCGATTTCAGCCTTGAGGGCTTTGTTTTCGGCGATCAGTTGGTCGATCTGCTCGGACTGGCGACGGATGATCTCGAAGAGATCTTTATCGGTCATCCCCGCGCCCATGGACAGCATGGTAACGGCAGGAGTGCCCGGCTAGAAGCCGGGCACCCGAGCGACCGCTAATCACAGACGGGTCAGGTTCTGGAAGTCATTCGTGGAGCATTACCTAGCCTAGTGTGCGCTTCCAACCAGTCAACGGACTACCACTAGCTGTACTTTGGGGATATTCAAGGACCGCTGAATAAAGCTGTGCAGGCGCGGCATTGACGGCAGGGAGGTGGCAGGGGACTCGCCCCTGCCACCTCGGCTCGGATGGCGGGAACGGTGTCGCCCATCAGATCGTCGGGCTGAGTGAGTCGTAGCCATTGAAGGAAGGTCAGAGCCACCATACAGAGCACGGCGTGGTGATGCAGGCCCTGCCAGGAACGGCCCTCGAAGTGATCCAGGCCGACTTCCTCCTTCAGCTCCCGGTGGGTCAACTCGCAGGCCCAACGGCGCTTGGTGACTTCCACCAGACGAGCCAACGGTGTGTTGGCGGGCAGGTTGCAGACGGAGTATTTGCGTTCCTCCCCCCGCCGCTGTTCCCCGATGATCCAGGCAGCTTGTCCGGGAAGGTGTTGGCCCTGGGCGTTCTCCTCCCCATCGGCCAGGCGAACGTAAGCCGCTGCAAAGCGTCCTGCAAGCGGGCCCTTGGTCCCGTGTCGCCAGACCAGGTGCTGCCATGCAGCACCGTTCAAGACCTCCTCCACCGATTGCCGGTCCTCAGAGGGAGTCGGGTGTTTCGGCCTTCTCCCGCGGAAGATCTTGGGGATCGGGATCAAACGCACATCCTTGGGATAGACCGTCTGCGTACGGGTAGTACCCACGGACCACAGCAGGCCTCGCTCGGTCAGTGCCTGCCGGAACTGGGCATTCACCCCGTACCCGGCATCCGCCAACACCATGCCGAAGGTGACGTGTTCGCGCACCCGGTCCAGTTCCTTGAGAGCCAGCTCCCACTTGGTCTGCGGCAGCTGGTGTTCCACTGGAACACCAGCTGCGCTGAGACGAGCAGGATCGCGGGTCCACTCCTGCGGTAGGAAGAGCCGTAACGCGAGGGGAACGGGCAACTCGTGCTGAGCCAAGGTCAAGGAGACCAGGCATTGGCAGGTGGTGATCTTCCCAGCCTGCCCCGAGTACTGGCGGGCGACGCCCACGGATTTGGTGCCGAACTTCGTCAGGCAGGTATCGTCGATGATCAGGACGGCTTCTTTCCCGCCGAGCATTTGCTGGGCCCGTTGAGCGAGGAGAGTTTCCAAGGGATCTGTCAGCCACGGGCTATCGGTGATGAATTGTTGGATGTGGTCTTCTTTCCCAGGCGCCACTACGGCGGCCAGGGGTTGCATGCTTTTCCGATGGGCAGTGCTGCAGAGTCCACGGACGTATAGCGGAGCCCAGGTTCGCTGGGCTCGGTGGCGAAAGTGCGTCAGGAAAGGTGCGAACCAGGTAGGAAAATGTCGAGTCCATCGAGGAAGGTGACGAGGCATAGCAGGAAGGCCAGCATCCGTGATGCTGGCCTCCGTGTCACCTCCCTGAATATCCCCAAAGTACAGCTAGAGCATTTGTCCGAATTGCTGCATCAGAAAAAAGACTTCTGATGCCTCCATTCTCTCCTTCGGAGCTGAATCAGTCCCAAATGCTCAGCAAAATTCACTCACTCCGTTCGGTCAAAAGCAAACAGCACTTTTGACAGATGCTCTAGTTCCCAGGCGTTGAGCCGTAATGCAAGTTTGGGCGTGAGATGACAGCCATTGCGGGCTGTGAGCTGCCTGGCCTCATGAACGACAAAGGCGGCGTACCGCGCTGCCTTGCTGTAGGGCGATAGGGTGTCCTGAACCAGCAGCATATCCTTGAGTCGGTTTCGCGCACTGCTGGTGAAGCCCCCTGAGGCTGACGCTCGAACTCTGGTGGTGCCAAAGAGGTGTGTGGAATGACGGCGTCATGGTCTGCCCCCCAGAAACTGGACGGTCATTGAGTAGAGACGAAGACTCGGTCCCAGCCCTAAGCTGGAAAGCGAGGCCCAGTCATGAAAATCCGACAGTTCACCGAAGACCAGATCATCAAACTCCTGCAGGACGGCAAAAAAGGCGAGAGGTCTGTCGAAGACCTCTGCCGCGACTTCGGATGCAGCACCGCGTCGTATTACGCCTGGAAAAAGAAATACGGCGATACCAACGCCGACGAAGCCAAACGACTTCGTCGGCTGGAGAAGGAAAACGCCCGTCTCCTGCGGATCGTCGGTCAGCAGCGCCTGGAGATCGACGCGATGAAGGATGTCATCGGAAAAAAGCGGTAACGCCCACTCAGAAACGCGCCGTGGTCAGGCAGCTGGTCGCGGCGCACATCAAGCCCGAACGGGCTTGTGTTCTGGTGGGCCTGGCCAAATCCTCCTGGCACTATCTGGCAAAGCCGCGTCAGGACAGCGAACTCCGACAGCAGATCCATGACCTGGCCCGGCGGTATCCCCGCCGGGGATACCGTTTCATTCACGCCCTGCTCGTCCGAGCAGGGGCCATCATCAACAAGAAGAAGGTTCGGCGCATCTGGCGCGAGGAAGGCCTCGCCATCAAACCTAAAGGGTCCCGAAAAATCCGCACTGGAGCAACAATTCCCATGCAGGCGGAGTACGCCAATCACGTCTGGACATACGATTTCATCTTTGACCAGACCCTGGAAGGGACCACCCTGAAAATCCTGACCTTGACGGACGAATTCACCCGGCAGTCCCTGGCCTTGCAGGTGGCGACGTCCTTCACCTCCAAGGAGGTGAGGGGCGTGCTCCAGGACGTGGTTGCAGGGCGCGGGGCGCCAGACTTCATCCGCAGCGACAACGGTTCCGAGTTCATCGCTCGTGAACTCGGGATCTGGCTCGCGGTACAGGACATAGGCACCCGGTTTATTGAACCGGGAAAACCGTGGCAGAACGGGTTCGCGGAGAGCTTCCACTCCCGTCTGCGCGCAGAATGTCTCAATCAGGAAGTCTTCTATTCCGCTAAACATGCCCAGGTGCTCCTGGACGATTGGCGGGCGTTCTACAACGCCCGCAGACCCCACTCGTCACTCGGCTACCGAACCCCAGACGAGTTTGCTGAGCAGGCCAGGGGGCGGCAGGCCGCCCCCCTTTGCGGAGACAACACCGCAAATGTGGCCGTCAGCCCGTCCCCTGGGTGAGCAGGAAAGCCGATGTAGTACCTTTGAGCTGAGCCGAGTCTCTACTCGAAACCGTCCAACTTTTGGGGCCACTCCAGTCATCGGTTGTCGAAGACCACCCGGGCGAAGTGACTTGGCGTGTGATTCTGTCCGGAGGTTCATTCCATTGTGCAGGCCGCGGGCCGCTTGATCCTCAACGCTTCTCCCTCCGTTCCAGGGGATCCCGTCGAAGGCATGGGCGATACTCGCCTGACTGAGCGGCACGGTATGTGGCGACGGCAACCGCTCTCAGCGGCCTCTTCACCCTTTGGGCAGGGTGAACGAGAAGGTTGCGCCCTGATCCAGGACGCCCTCGGCGGTGACCAGTCCGCCGTGCCGGGTGATGACCCGGCGCACGTTGGCCAATCCCACGCCGTTGCCCTCGAACTCCTCCTGGCGGTGCAGCCGCTGGAAGACCCCAAACAGCTTATGGGTGTAGTTGGGATCGAAGCCGACGCCATTGTCCCGCACGAAAATGCGCCAGTCGTACGGGCTTTCTTCAGCCCAGACCTCCACGTGCGCCTCTTCCCGGGGCGCGGTGTATTTCAGGGCGTTGGAAAACAGGTTTTCCATGACCTGACGCAACAAGCTCAGGTCGCCCATCACCAGTGGCAGCGGCCCGATCGTCCACGTCACCTGTCGGTCAAAGGCTTCGGGTTCGAGCAGTTCACGGACACTGGCCACCACGGAGCCCAGGTCCACCACACGCAAGTGCAGTGGTTGCTGAGACGTGCGCGACAGGTCCAGAATGGCGTCGATCAGGGTGGTCATGCGACTGGCCGCCTGATCCATGACGCCCAGATACCGCGCCGACTTTTCATCCAGGCGGTCGCCCAGCGTCGTGCGGAGCAGCTGAGCGAAACTGGTGAGGTGTCGGACCGGGGTGCGGAGATCATGGGAGACCGAGTAAGCGAAGGCTTCGAGTTCCTCATTGGCCGCGGCCAGGGCGTCATGCTTCGCCCGCAAACGCGCCGTTTGTTCGGCCCGCTCAAGCGCCAGGCCCAGTCCATGCAGGATGGTTTCGAGCACCATCTGGTCAATCGGAGTCCAGAGTCGTTGCGTGAACAGCGCGGCCCGGAAGCAGCCTACTGGGACTCCATCCACCAGCAACGGGAGAGTGGCCACAGCGTGAACATCCGCCCCAGGCTCCAAAAGCGTGGCGTTCCCCAGCGTGTCCACGCCCTGATACAGCGGTTGCCGGGTCTCGAACGGGCGCCACAACGCTGGGGTGGCCCGGGGCCACCCCGTTTCCATCTGCTCTTGTACGGTGAGATCTTGAAACTGGCCCACCTGGGCTTTGAGACACCACTGCTCGCCTTCCAGCTCAAAGTAGGTGAACACGCCCGGAGCCAGCAGGCCAGCAAGACTCTGCTGTGCCCGCCTGATTAGCGCGTAACGGTCGTCTTCCAGCCTCAGGTCGCGTGAGAGCTGGGCCACCGCTTCCAGGGCGCGGTTGCGGCTTTCGACTTCTTCTTTCTGGTGTTGGAGCTGCTGGGTGCGCTGCTCGACTTGACCCTGCAGGTCAGCCATCAGGCGGGCGCGGCCCAGGGCAATGCCGCACTGGGTGCTGAGGGTGCGCAGGAAAAAGCGTTCCTCCTGCGTGAAGTGGTGCGGCTCGGTAAAGTCCAGGACGATCAGGCCAAGCGACTTCCAGTTCTCGAACATGGGCAGGACCGCCGTCGCCACGGGTGGCGGGGCCCCCACGCGTTCTTCGAGGTCAGGATAGGCCAACATCAGTGCTTCTTGATGTTCGAAGAACAGGGCCGTCTGCTTGAGCACCGCTTCTCCAGCGGGGATGCTGCCGTCGAGTGGGCCGTCTTTCCAGATGGTCGGCACGTCAGGGCTGTAACCGTAGCTTTGGGCCAATTCCAGCCGGTCACCCTGAGCGTTGACCAACAAGACGGCTCCAGTCGTGGCCCCCACCGCTTCCAGGGCTGAGGTGAGCAGGGTATCGAAGACACCATGGACGGTGGTGGACGCCGCAAGGGCATGGGTCACGTCTTGCAGACGCTCGTTGAGTGAGAGATCCGCAGGCGTGCTGGAGGGGAAGGACATGCGGCATCTTAGGCCAGGGGCAGACTTCGAAATGGCTCACCGAACAGGACCACAGCCGAGAATTCAGCATTGAGGTGGGCAGCCACATCAAAGCTGGTCTGCACACCACCGCCCAACTTTGTCGGAAGCATGTATTTTCTTGGATTCCTGGTGCGTGACCTGCAGCTTCTCCTTTGAGAGAGTGGTACAGCGTTTCCCGGCTGATGCTCGGCAACTTGCATGGACTGAAGCCCAGGGCGCTCTGACCGCGCTGCGCAAGCAATTGGCCCGCCCGGCCCAGTACCATGCCTTCGCGGTTCAGGGCGCAGACCTGCGCGGAGTGAGGCGGCGCTGGCCGAAATCGAGGCCCTGGAATGAACCCCTCGGACAGGGTTCACTCCAGAGCTTCTCCCCAGACGGAGCGTCATTTCCCCTGATATCTGCGCAGCCCTGCGCGATATGTGAAAGGACAAGGACGAACTGCCTCTCTGACGCTGAGGCGCTCTTTCACGCGTGTGGTCCAATCACTCGCTTCCATCCCAGATTTTTCTAGCTCACCGCGCCTTGAGACGATGAGCCGTCCTGCTCACTCTTCAATTCACCGCGCCGCGCACCAGCATCAGTGCGACAGTGTATTCGGGGGAGCCAGGCGTGTTCTCAGTTTCAAAGTCTTCGAGCACGGCCCACAGGCGACGTTTGAGTTCCGTGGCTTTCTCGCGGCTCAGATCCATGTGACCGATGTTCAGAAAAAACGGCTCGTCGCCGAAGAACAGCTCATGGGCCGGTCCGTGTTCATCGCCGATCTCAGTAGCTGACAACTTCAGTTTCCGGCTGTCCCAGTGCGGGAAAAGGGCATATCAAGACGTGTAGGATCTCGCTGATTCTCTTCGGAACCCACCGCAGCACATGGCGCAGTTCTTCCGAGCCGTA
>NZ_VDMO01000040.1 GCF_006335125.1 Deinococcus radiopugnans ATCC 19172 | reverse complement strand
GCTCCGCTTCGGTCAAGACCGTGGGTGCGCCTGGATTGTCGGCTCGTCCATCTCCCAGACCGTCCAGTCCCAGGGTGTGATACCGATGCAGGACTTTGCGCGCACCCGAGACGGAATATTGAGTCAATGCCAGAAGTTCAGTCTCACTCTTGCCTTCGGCAAGAAGTGCAAAAAACTGTGCCCTGCGCCGTTGGACGGCGCAGGTGCTGGCCCGGAAAATGGCCCAGAAGTCGGCAGCGGAGTGCTGAAGTTCAACCGGAGAATGAAAGGATTTGATCCTTGAATTCTACACGTTTTAATCGGAGTCCGTATAACTTGTGGGGCCGCCCCAGATCAATCAGGCGGTGCGTCAGATCGGCACGGTGCTCGGGGTAGCCGTGACGGTGGCGCTGCTGGGGGGCGCGTCGGCACAACTCGCGGACTTCAGGACGGTGTTCGGCTGGGAAGTCGCCCTGTGCGTGGTGACTGCTGTCCTGTGTCTGTCCGTAGAGACCCAGCCCCAGCAGCTTAAGGCCAGTGCCTGACGGCCCTCTTCCCTTCTCAAAGTTTCCCTGGTGTTGTTCATGACTGATGCTTTCTTTATCCAGAAACATGGTGGGCCAGACGTTCTGGAGCGCGGCCGGGTTCTCGGATCCGGGTCTCCTCAGGAAAGCTGTAACGAGGACGGCGGGCCGTTCAGCGTCATCGCAGCCACTGCCTGACCGGCGGATTGCGGCCGGGCAAAGTAAAAGCCTTGGCCCAGATCACAGTGCAAGGCCTGCAGTCGGGCCACCGTGGCCGCGTCCTCGATGCCCTCGGCCACCACCTCCAAGCCCAGGCTGTGCCCCATCGAAATCATGGCCTGAATGAACGCCGCGTCGGTGTGGCTGTCCTGGATGAACACCCGGTCGATCTTGAGAACATCGACCGGCAGCGAGCGCAATTGCCCTAGGCTGGAGTAGCCGGTCCCGAAGTCGTCCAGCGCCACGCGCACGCCCAGAGCGCGCAGGTCCAGCAGTTTCTGCCGGGCCTGCGCCGCGTCCACCAGCACCGCGCTCTCGGTCACCTCCAGCGTAAGCAGCCCGGGCGCGCCGCCGTATTCGGCCAGCGCGGCGCGCGTCTCGGCCACGAAGTGTTCATGAGCGAACTGGGTGGCCGACACGTTGACCGCGACACTGACGCCGGGCAGGGCTGCTTGCCACGCGCACATCTGGCGGATCGACTCGCGCAGGGCCCACTGGCCCAGCCCGCCCATCATCTCTCTCGTCTCGGCCACAGCAATAAAGTCGGCGGGTGAGACGGGCCCGAGGACGGGCGACGTCCAGCGCATCAGGGCCTCGAAACTGCGCACCCGGCCGCTGCTCAGCTCGATCAGGGGCTGAAAGTGCATGGCGAATTCGCCCCGTTCCAGCGCGCCGCGGAGTTGCACTTCCAGCTGGGCCTGGGGCATGTGCAGGCCGTTGAGCCGCTCGTTGGCAAAGCGCCAGGTGCCCCGGCCCGCCTGCTTGGCGTGGTACATGGCCCCATCGGCGTGCTCGATGGCCGCCGTGGCGTGCGTGGCGTCGCCAGGGGCCAGCGCCACCCCGAGGCTGGCCGACACATGCAAGGTCTCCGGGCCGATCTGGAAGGCCTTGCCGGCCGCATCGAGCAGCGTCTGCGCCACCCTGGCCGCGGCCGGCGCATCGTGACCGGGCAGCACCACCACAAACTCATCGCCGCCAAAGCGGAACAGCACGGCGTCGGCTGGCAGCGCATCAGAGAGTCGGGTGGCCAGCTTTTGCAGCAGGAGATCACCCACCACATGCCCGAAGGTGTCGTTGATCTCCTTCATGCGGTCGAGGTCCATGAACATCACCGCCACCACGCTGTTCCAGCGGCGGGCCTGGTCAATCTGCTGCTGCAGGTTGTCTTCCAGGTCGCTGCGGTTGCGCACGCCGGTCAGCGGGTCATGCTCGGCACGGTGGGTCAATTGCCGCTGCAGGCGCTGGTTGTCGGTCAGCACCAGCAGCTGACGCAGCGCGAACAGGCCCATGATCAGCCACAACAGCACCTGTTGCGGGCGGTCCAGCGGGATGCCCAGCTGCAGGCCCAGGTAGACCAGGAACGCGGCCAGCACCGCGTAGTGGGGCAGCAGCCGTTTCCACCACTCGCCGGGCAACTGAGGCCAGCTCGGCTGGGGCCGGGTGGCCGCCTCGCCGCTGCGGTACGCCGCCCAGGCGATCAGCAACGCGGCCAGCGGCCAGCCCAGATCCAGCCAGGTGCCCCCGACGTACGTTCCCCGGGCGACCGCTTGAAAATAGAGGACGTCGGTGCCCAGAAAGCACAGCAGTCCGGCGGCCAGCAGGGAGACCACCCGGCGCTGCAAATCCAGCGGCCGCCACAGGGCCAGCGTCACGGTGGCCGCACACAGCAGCAGGTACAAGACGGGATACGCCAGGGAGATCCACAGCGCCAGGATGGGTTGCGCGGTGTCGGCGAGGGTGGCCCGGAAAAAGATCTGCCACCCCAGGGCACCCAGAATCAGCGTGGCCAGCGAGACATCAATCAGAAAGCTGAGGGTCTGCAGGGTGCCCCGACGCTCGCGCCGCAGGGCCATCAAGCCCGCGGCGAAGCACGGCAGGGCGGCCAGATAGCCCAGGTCGGCCAGCGAGGGAAAGGGGGACAGGCCCAGCAGTTCATACCCGGAGTACATCAGCCCACCCAGCGCCCACGCCAGCAGACCGTGGCCCAGCCAGCGCCAGGCACGGGCCGCCGTGACCTGCGGCAACCGGGCCACCGTCCAGACGACCCGCGTCGCCAGCAAGAAAGGGGGGATGAGCAGCAGGTTCGCCAGCTGGGATGACCAGGCTCCAGCGGATGCGCCGAGCAGCAGCCAGAGGGCATAGCCAATGACGTAGGCGATCAGAAGCGCAAAGAGATGGGTGGAGGAGCGGGCCGCCATGCGCTCAAGTTTGCCTGGGGATGGTTCACAGCGCAGTCACACAAAAAGGAAAAAAACACGGAGCCGCGCGAACGGGTCACTGCCTTGAACAGCTGCCGAAGCGACGCTGCAGAGTGCGGGGAGAAATGGAACAGGCCCCCACCCGCCCACGCCAAGGGCGCGGGGGATAGAGGCTGCAATCGGGCCTCATGGATTCTGACGAGCAGCAGAAGCAGACGGTCACCAGACATGCTTTAGAATCCCCGGCGAGCGGGTCACCAGGCTGCGGCGCAACCTGATGACGCCAATCACCCCCATGACCCCCTTCTCGCCGGTCTCCCCCACTGCTGAAGCTCCCGCCCTGGCCCGCCGCCGCCGCGTCTACATGTTCGCGGTGGGTGCGGGAACCCTGCTGGTCTTTCTCGGCAGCCTGGTGGCCAGCCCCCATGACCTGTACCTCCGCTCCTTCGGCCCTGTTCTGGTTCTGCTGGGCCTTGCCGACTTGTGGTGGCTCTGGAGCCGCCGCCCACTCCATGTGGCGGAATACGGCGGATACGCGGTACTGGCCGCCGCAACCATGGCCCAGATTGCGCTGCTGTCCCTGCTGCCCGTTCCCCCTGGGCTCTATCCAAACAGCAGTCCGTACTGGACGCTGGTCTGCACCTGCATCATCGGCTTTCTGGCCCTGCCACCGCGGTGGGCCTGGGGGGCCAATCTCGCGCTGCTCAGCGTCTGCCTCCTGGTGCCGTGGTTGACCCTGAGCGCCTACGCCTTCGATCATCCCCTCCTGTTTCTCCGGTTACAGGGCTCGGTGCTGATTGTCAACGTGCTGCTCGGCAGCATGGTCACCTTGCGAACGCAGATCGTTGAGACCGGCCGCTCCGAGCAGACCATGCGCGTCCTGGCGTTTACTGATCCGCTCACTGGGCTCCCCAACCGTCGGGCGGTTTCTCCCGCCGTTGAGGCCCTGCTGGCAGACCACCAGCGCGGCGTGCCGGGGACGCTCCATTTGATCGACATCGATCACTTCAAGCACATCAATGACGAGCACGGCCATGACGTTGGCGATCTGGTGTTGATGGACGTCGCCCGGTTGCTGTCCGCCTGCGTCACCCTGCCGGGCGACGCGCTGCCGACGGTTGGGCGCTGGGGCGGGGAAGAATTCATCGTGATCATGCCGGGGACAGATCGCACGCTCAGTCAGCGGCGGGCCACTGCCCTTTTGCAGGAGTTCCGCCGATCATCCTGGCCACACGGATTGAAGGTCACCGTCAGCATCGGCAGCAGCACCGTGGCCACCGACGACACCTTCGGCACGCTGCTGTTCCGCGCGGATCAGGCGTTGTACCGCGCTAAGGCCGCCGGGCGTGACCAGGTGGTGCTGGCCCAGGAGACCTGAGTTCGGTTCTGCCGCAGTCCGCCGGTCCTGTCCCCAGCGTCACCACAAAAAGCCTTTCAGTTTGAGAACGCAGCAGGTTGAGATCACACCCGGTCTGGGCGGTTCGTTCCCGCCTGCACACCGTCAGCATGCTTACGTCTCCGTATCCCTATGACGTGCTCCAAATGCCAGCACGGCTACCTAAGCGCAGTTGCGGCAGCGATGGGACTTGGCCGGTTCCAATGGTCCTGCAAGGTCTGTCGGTTCTCCGTTGGCATCAGCCAGTGCTGCGTTTTCTCGAGCCACGCTGCACCGTAACGCACGGGCCGCGGCGCAGCACACCAGTTTGCCGCTGGGGACGCAGAACAAGCAAGAAACGCCCCCAATCCAGGCTGGCGCCTGAAGCTGAGGGCAGCAAAAGCGCCTGGGTTGTCCGTGACTTCGCGTACATCACCGTGAGTACTGAGCTTGTCGCGCTTTTGCGGGCCACCCTCACAGCCGTTCAAGTGGAGAAGAACCACAGCCAGCCCAATTCCAAGCCCCAGCAGGCCGCCGCGAGCAGCAGACACACGCGCAAATAGAGCCGGACCCTGCTGTTCCCTTCGTAGAAACGCGGCCAGAACACACCGGTCAGGAACAGGAACAGGGCGGGCGCGATCAACAGCACCACAATGGTAAAAATGCTGGGCCAGATTATTCCCAGCCAGAGCACCGTAGAGATCAGCACTGCTCCGGCCACAGACCAGCCACGCACGCGCCAGCTTGCGGGCGTCCTGAGCTTTGCGGAAGGCTGCGTCATGTCCCAGGATAGTCTTTCGCCACCCTGAGCACGGCACCGGGCGAAGCTCAACGCGTGCATCCACTCGCCTCTGGGGGCGGCGCGTTGCCCTGAGGGGGCTGTTCATGTCGTGCGCCGTCACAACGGTGTCCCACCCGGCGCGCTGAACTGGGGATGATGAACGCCCTGGGGATCCCAGACGAGTGACTGGTCAATCTGGCCGTGCTGATTGCTGGCGTCACGGGCATCACCCTGACCTCCCAGGGCCAGGACACCCGGGAGTCCGCCGTCCGCTTACTGCTGCGGTACAGCAGCGCTGTGCTCAGATCGCTTTTTCCAGCAGCCTGGAACCATTGCGCGTTGACCCTGTTCTTCTCGAACGAGAGCTTGAGGGTCCCCTTCGCACCGTCCGCTGAACCTTCCAGCCGCGGCGTGAAGCCGCCAGCAGGGCCAGTCCGAGGCATATCCAGGCAGCATCACGCCCAGCAACTTACTTGCCCAGCACCGTGGTCACGGCGTCGGTGCCGCACGTCTCGTCCACGAGTCCGCTGGGTGCGCCGCCCACACCGACGGCGCCAACCACGGCGCCGTCCACGCGAATCGGTGCGCCGCCGGCCAGCACCAGGTAGCCGGGGATGTCGGCCAGGCCGGGATTGGCTTCCAGCCCCTTGGCAATGGTACTGGTCAGGTTGCGGGCGCTGGCGCTGGTGAACGCTTTGCCCTGGCTGGCCCCCAGGGTGTGCGGCCCGGCGTTCTCGGAACGGGCCACCGCCAGGACCACGCCGCTGCGGTCCACGACGGTGGCAGCCACGTTGTACCCCAGTTGCGCGCAGTTGTTCACGGCCAGCGTGGCAATGCGGCTGGCGGCGCTCAGGCTCAGGCTGGCGGTGGACACGGTGGCGGCGGTGGCCAGCTTGATGGGCGCGGGGGTGGTCTGCGCGGCGGCCAGCGAGAGGGCAGAAAGGGTCAACAGGGCGGTCAGCATCTTTTTCATGCCTGTTATCCTGCGCCTGGGACGGGGAAAACGGTATCGGGGCAATTCGCACGCCCTCTGCGTAGTTTTACGGATGAGACGGATTTTTGAACGGAGCTGAAGGTCAGGCTGGATTCGGTGTCCGCCTGAATCAAGCGCCCATCGCGGGTGCGTAGGTGAGCAGCAGCACGCCCTCACCGAGATCCCTGGAGGAGATCAGCTCCAGCGGCAGCCGATCCCCGCCCGCAAACAGTCGTTTGCCACTGCCCAGAACCAGCGGGTAAATCATCAGGCGCAGTTCATCCACCAGGCCGCGCCGCAACAGCGTCTGCACCAGGGTGCCGCTGCCGTAGACGAGGAGGTTCTGACCGTCCTGCCGCTTCAGCGCCTGCACTGCTGCAACAAGGTCTCCCTGAAGGGCGGTGGCGTTCCATTCCAGGGGCCCAGGGGTGGTGGTGGCGACGAACTTTGGCAGGCTGTTCATGCGTTCGCCGAAAGCCCCGGTGCCGCTTGCGGTGGGCCAGTAGGCGGCAAAGCCCGCGTAGGTTACGCGGCCCAGCAGAAGGCCTCCGCTCTCAAAGAGTTCGTCATGCTTGAAAGGGCCGTCATCCGGGCTGTAGCCGCGCTGCCACGCGGTGGAGTCTTCATATACGCCGTCCAGGGTCAGGAACTCGGTCACGATGAGCTTACGCATGTCCTCTCCTTTCGCTGCTTGTCTCGGGGAGAAGTGAGGGCGTCCATTGCGCCGTCACACCGCTGCCTCCCCGGCCAGCGCAATGCGGATCACCTCGGCCAGTGAGTCGGCCTCCAGTTTGGTGAACAGGCTGGCGCGGTGGGTTTCGACGGTGCGGGCGGAGATGGCAAGCGCGCGGGC
This sequence comes from Deinococcus radiopugnans ATCC 19172, assembly GCF_006335125.1. Lineage (NCBI taxonomy): Bacteria > Thermotogati > Deinococcota > Deinococci > Deinococcales > Deinococcaceae > Deinococcus > Deinococcus radiopugnans. Next base: position 13,176 of record NZ_VDMO01000040.1, on the reverse strand, counting down.
GATCTGCTTGCTGGTCTGGCCGTTCAGCATGCCGCGCAGAACCTCATGTTCGCGGACGGTCAGGCGTGACAGGCGTTCGCGGGCCTGCCCACTGGCCGCCTGCCGCTGACGGCCACGCACGTGTTGACGCACGGCACGTTGCACGGCCTCCAACAGCTCGGTCCCGTCCACCGGCTTGCTCAGGAAGTCCGCTGCGCCCTGGCGAAAGGCCCGGCGGCATAGCTCCACGTCGGCGTGGCCGGTCAGCAGGATCACCGGCAGGTCCACGCCCCGTTCCTGAAGACGCACTTGCAGTTGCAGGCCGCTGATGTGCGGCATGCGGATGTCCAGCAGCAGGCAGCCGATGGCGGGCGGCCCCCCGGCGTCCAGCGCGCGTTCCAGCGCCAGCCCGTCGGCAAAGGGACGAACATTCAGGCCCACCGTGCCCAGCAGAAAGCCCAGGGCGCCCCGCACCGCGTCGTCGTCATCCACCAGATACACCGTGGGTTCCAGCGGCAGGGCATCGCCAGGGGACAGATCAATCACTGGCCGCCTCCAGCACCAGGCGCGGCAGACTGAGGGTAAAGACCGCGCCGCCCGCCCTGGCGTCCCTGCCGCTCAGATCGCCGCCCATACCCTGCGCCAGCGTCTGCGACAGACTCAGCCCCAGTCCCAGGCCGCCCGTCTTGCTCGTCGTGAAGGGTGTAAACAAACGTGGGGCCACCTCTGGGGCGATGCCGGGGCCGTTGTCGAGAACGCTCAGGGACCAGCTCCTTCCCTCTGACACGATGCTCAGCTCAATAGCAGGTTCGAGCGTATCCTGCACGGCGTCCAGCGCATTTCTCAGCAGATTCAGGACAATCTGCTCCAGCTGGACTGGATCGGCCAGAACCATCGGCGCGTCTTCAAACGAGGCCTGCACCTGCACGCCCAGGCGGTTCAGATCGGCGCGGCACAGGGTCAGCACGTTCTGCACGGCCTGCAGCAGATCGGTGGGCCGCGCCCGGCTGGGCGCACGGCGCACCCACTGGCGCAGCCGCATGATGATCTGCGCCGCCCGTCCCGCCTGCGTCACGGACGCGCTCACGGCATGGCGCACTCGTGCCAGATCAGGTTCAGGATCGTCCAGCAGCCGCGCGGCCGCCTGCCCGTAACTGACGATGGCGGTCAACGGCTGGTTCAGTTCATGTGCCAGGCCCGCGCTCATCTCGCCCAGGGTGGACAGCCGCGAGACGTGCGCCAGCATCTCCTCGTGTTCACGCACGCGCCGCTCGCCGTCTTCCAGATGCTCGAGCATCCGACGCTGCAGCGGCCCCACCTCGCGCAGGAGCAGCACCCGGCCCCGCAGTTCGCCGTCTACGCCACGCAGGGGAGCCAGGGAACCTTCTACCCCAACAGCCTCATGGCCGCGCCGCAGGGTCAGCCCTTCCGGGAGTGCGGTGGGCACGGCACTGTCCCAGAAGGACGTTGCATTGAAGGGGGCCTGCGACAGCGTGGCCTGAAAGGTGGTCACGGCCCGCAGGTCAGTCCCGGGCGGCAACGGATGGTCCAAGACCGCGCGCGCTGCCGGGTTCGCCAGCGTCACCCGGTGAATATCGTCCAGCGCCACGATGGCTTCAGACGCGGCCTGCACCACGCCTCCGGCCCGCACCCGCTCGTCCAGCAGGGCGCGCTGCGCGTCGCGGCGGCCTTCCAGGAGCCGGAAGACCAACACGCTCAGGCCCGCGGTCAGCAGGATCCACAGCAGTGTGGCCGCCCACGGCCACGCACTCCACGGCACTGGGCGCGAGATGTGGATGGGAAAAGCCTGCAGGGACGTGCCCAGGACCTTCGCCACCCGCAATGTGGCGGAAGCGGCCCCGGTTGCAGGCGTGTGTGCCACGATGACCTGTTCAGCGTCAGGCTGGAAGAGGGTGTAGGTCAGCGGCGCGGCCCCCTCGTCCAGCGCGCCGGTCAGCCGCCGGGCGTCCACCCACACCCGCACCTTGTTCTGGGACAGGGCGTAGAGCGGGCCGCCGCCCTGGGGCCAGCGCACAGTGGGCCTCGCAGAGGGCGAAACGGACAGCAAAGGCGGCTGCTCAGCAGGCGTTCCCAGGGTCTGACAGCCGCGTGCTGAACAGCGTTCCACCGCCACCACCTGCGGGTAGGGGCGGAGCAGTGTATCCAGGTAGGTTCCCAATGTGGGAGCGTCCATGCCTTGCCGCTCCAGGGCGTCGACGGCATTCAACACGGCTTCCTGCTGTTCCATGCGCTGTGACAGGACGCGGTGCAGGATGCGCGCGTCGGTGCCGAAGGTTTCGGTCAAACGGTTGCCCGTGGAGAAGAACAAGGCTGCCGCGCCCACACCTGCCATCATCAGCCAGAGGAGCAGAGCAAGGCGAGGGCGGGGCATGCCATCATTGTGCCGGGTTTCAGCAGGACAGGGGCAGGTGATGGCCTGACCATGCACAGTTGTTTGTCGCAAAGTGTTCGAGACATTCACAGCATGTCGGGTGGTTGGGTTGACCTCACTGCGTTGATCAGGACCCGCTGACGTGCTGGGGGTCACCTCAAGATCGGCGCGCCCAAGTACGCCAAGGAAAAATCCGAGGCTGCTGGACGCCCCTTTCCCTAGCCCGGCGCTGGGGTGGCGTGTGAGCCCTGGTGGAGCGGTTTCACGCTACTGGAGTTGTTAGTGGTGATCGCCACTCCCTGGATTCTGTGGATGCCGGGTACAGCCTCAACCTCGACGCCTGGGCGCGCTTGACTCTCCTGCGGCTGGAGGGTCTACCGGGCTCTCAGGAGGTCCAGAGCATGGATGTCAACTACGCCCGCTTTGTCTGCGAAGTGCAGCGTGTTCACGAGCGGGTGGCTGGGGTTGCCTCTGAGCCGCCCCCAAAAACCGGTCCAGGTCACTGGCCTTGCTGCCCCCCGGAAAACTTCTGCTCAGCATGGACCGCACCACCTGGGAGCGTGGTGAGTCACCCCTGAACCTCCTGGTCCTTGGAGTCGTCCTTCACGGATATACGGTGCCGCTCGTCTGGACCGCCCTCGATCACGACGGCAACAGCGGCACCGCGAAGTGCGTCCAGCTGGTCTCACGACTGTTGCAGGCCCTTCCAGCGTCCCGCTGGAAGGGCCTGGTCGCGGACCGGGAATTCATCGGCGGCGAGTGGTTCCGCTTCTTGAGACGGAAGGGGATCAAGCGGGCCATCCGTATCCGGAAAAATGCTGTTGTGGACGAGCTGCGGATTGATACGTGGTTCGGCGATCTCCAAGTTGGGGAGGTGCGGTGCCTCGCCGAGAAGGCCTACGTGTACGGTGAGGTGATGCAGGTCGTGGCCACCAGATCCCCTGCAGGGGATCTGGTGGCGATCGCAACGGATTTCAGCGTATGGGACACCTGCGTTCTGTACCGGGCTCGCTGGTCTGTGGAGTGCACCTTCGCGAGCCTCAAGGTCCGCGGCGTTGACCTGGAGCGCACCGGCATCACTCAAGCCACTCGGCTGGAACGCCTGTTCGGGCTGGTCATCCTGGCCTGGGTCAGTGGCCTGCGGGTCGGGGTGTGGCTCCACGCACAGGTGCCGGTCAAGGTGAAAGCTCATGGCCGAGCGGCCATGAGTCTCGTGCGCTACGGCGCCGAACGTCTCTGCAATGCGCTGCGCTGAATGTTGCCCGAGTTACCCTGTCTGCTCAAGCTGCTGAGGACTCCATTTCCCATGCCAGACAGGGTTTGAAGGCAAGATGTCCGGTACAGAGGACATCCTGATGTGGCTGGTCTTCAGTGGTCCGTTCCAGCGCCCTCTATGGTCTGATCCGTCCAGAACGTGGGCGCGGCTTGAAAATGACAAGCCAATGATCCACTCACCAGGGTCTGGGACTGCCACAGTAGTAGCCGGGGCCGTTGATGAAGCGCTGGGCTGCCCGCTGGTTGGCGTCGGCCTGCGCGGCGTCCCGCACCGAGCGGCTGACCCAGCCCTTGGCGTCGTCCACGACATCGCACAGAAACTCGACTTGAACCTGATTGGGCGAGTGGAAGCGGGTGGCAGTGCCGTTGTTCTGATACATCGCGCCGAAGGCGTAGGCCCCGATCCCGTGGAAGTAGAAGTAATCGCAGCCGTTGACCGAGCAGGCCCCCTGCTTGGCCCGGTGACCGCCGACGGAGCCGTTGTTGAATTTGTACTTCTTGAACCAGGCGTGCCAGCCCTCGTGCATGAAGTCTCCAGCGCGGGAAGCGGGGTTGGCGTTGGCAGAGGCGGGGTTGTACAGCAGGCAGGAGGTCGAGACCCGGCCCGAGCTGGGGCTGTACGAGCCGAAGATGGTGGTGTCATCGGTGGGCGCGTGGAAGATCGACTTGTGGAAGTTGCTCGACGCCGCCTGGCCTGTCTGACGGTAGTCAGTGGTGCCATGGAACTGATGGCTGAGATTGTCCGTCAGCCCGTAGGTGACGAGGTACGCCGCATTCCAGTGTTTGGGGAACTCCAGATTCACGTTACAGGCGTCTTTCCAGCCGCGTCCGTTCCAGTCTGAGGACCGTAGGTCATAGGCGCGGTATTGCCACAGGTAGAACTCCTGCCAGCAGCCGTGCGTGTTCCACAGGCTGCGGTCGGCCGTGCTGGCCCCGGTCTGGATGCACACGGCCAGGGAACTGGTGAGCAAGGAACACAGCAGGGCGATCAGGTAAATGAAGGTTTTGAGGGTGCGTGATGCGGTGGTCATCGGGGCGCTCCTTGGATCGGCGAAAAGGGCGGCGTGGACTCAGATCAGGCCGTGAATCAGTAGGCGGGTGGTGGGCCAGCGTCGACTGGATCAGGCAGGTCTGGGGCTTCTTCCTCGCCGGACGCGGGTGCAGGTGCCGCCAATTCCGGGTGCAGCTTGAGATAGACGGCCAGCTCGGCGTTGAAGCTCTCACCGGACTCGCCGATGTCGCGGCCAGGACGATCTAAGAAGATCAATTCATCCGGCTGGACATAGCGGCGCAGCAGCTCACGGCTGTCCGGGTAGTTGTACAGAAACGCGGCGATGGCGGCGGCGCGCACGATCCGTGATGGATGCTTCGCCACCAGGGTCAGCACCTGTTGACGCGAGGACTCGCTGCCCATGTAGGCCAGGCCCTCGGCGGCCTTGGCCTGCAAGGTGCCCAGCGCGGTCTGTTCGGGGTCCTCACCCTCGAAGTCAGAACCCTTGCTGTCCTGTGGAAAAGGCAGGTTGACGAAGCGGGTCAGCCCCTGCTCGCCCACGGGATTGCGCAGTTCGCCCAGGATCGATAGCGCCACCAAGGCGCGGCTGTGGTCAGTCTTCTGGGCTGCGAAGACGGCGTCCACCAGTGCCTGAGCCACAGCGTCATTGGTCCGGGCGGCCACGATAGCGGCCCGGCCTTCCTCGCGCTGGGACAGGCGGGACTCGGCGGCCCAGTCTATGAACTTCTCGACGGCGGTGCTGGCGTCGCCTGCCGGGACATTTAATGCCGGGACAGGGGCAGCGGGGCGGTTCACGACGCTGGGCGATTTCTCGGCGGCCTGTTGCGTCCCTGGTCCTGTTGATTCCGGTGCGGGCTGACCGGGAGACGAACACGCCAGGAGGCTGACCGACAGCAGCAGCGCCGCGCCGATCCGACAGAGGGTGGGGGTGCCGATCCGACAGAGGGTGGGGGTACGGAATCTGGTCATGAGAATCTCCTGATGGACTGTGGATGGAGCGGGGTGGGGTCCGTGCCACACCGGACAGGGACGGTGGGCAGCGCCACGATGTAGGCACGATGTAGGGCAGCCGGACTCGGTGACACCTGCAGAGCGCGCAACCTCAGTGCGGCGGAGCTGGATCCCGGCGGTCCGAACCCAGATGGTCTGGCAACATGCGTCTCACCTCCCCAACGTGACCCGTTGGTGCGGTCTGCCGCCCACCCCCGTGGACGGGCCGTGACCGCTGCTTAGGAATGGAGCATGCCCCCAGGGCCGTGATCAGACCATGATCGGATTTCCGGGAAACGGGGCGCGTTCAGCCCGGAAACATTTGGACCAGGACAGTCGGGACAATGCCACATGTTTTTCCAGACCACACAGCACACGGAGACGGGACGGTCACGAAAAGCAGCGCGCCATCACCCCTACCATTTGGGGGGCATGCCCAGTGAAACGCGCCGTCTAGGGAATGACGCTCTCGAACAGCGTGCCGCGTCGGTCCGCCGTGGAGGATGGCACCATGTGAACCAGCTGTTCCATCGCCTCCAAGCCCTTAATCACAGAGCCCCTGGCTCCCAGTTGCAGACGTTGCACAGCCAGTCCCTGGTCTTCATGTCCGCTTAGCACCACCATGGGGGCGCCCGCCGCCAGCTCCAAGGCGCAGGTCAACAGCTCCAGGCCCAGGCCCCGTCCGGCAGATCCAGATCCGGCAACAGTCCGTTGTCTTGCCCCGTCTGGCAGCACCGGGCTGCCTCTGCAAACGTCGGCACCGCGTCCAGGGCCCAGTCCAGCTCAGCCATCTCCAGCAGTTCGCGCAGCAACCGCACGTCTGCCCGATGGTCCTCAACAAGCAGCACCCGCGTCATCCTGCCTCGCTGGGCAAGCTCACCTGGAACGTGGTGCCCTGCCCCGGGGTGCTCTCCAGCCACAGGCGGCCCCCATGCCGTTCCACGATCTTGCGGGCGATGGCCAGGCCCATCCCGCTGCCCTCGTACGCCTCGCGGGTGTGCAGCCGCTGGAAGATGGCGAAGATGCGCTCGGCATATTCAGGGGCGATGCCGATGCCGTTATCGGCGATCTGCACCGTCACGAAGGTCCCGTCGTCCTGCGCCGTGACCCGGACCTCCGGCGCACGTTCAGGATGGTGAAACTTCAGCGCATTCCCCAGCAGGTTCTGGAAGAGTTGCCGGAGCTGTGTGGCGTCCCCCAGCACGGTGGGCAGCGGGCCAACGACAAGTCGCGCGCCCGTGCGCTCCACCTGTGCGTGCAGGTCCTGCTGGACCTGCTCCAGTAAGGTCTGAAGATTTACAGGTCCGCGCCGCAGCGGGTCAGCGCCCACGCGCGAAAAGGCCAGCAGGTCCTGAAGCAGCGTGCCCATGCGCCCCGTGGCGTCGCCGATCAACCGGATATACCCGTCGGCCCGGTCGTCAAGCTGACCGCGGTATCGCCGCGCCAGGAGCTGCGAGAAGCTGGTGATGGTCCGCAGCGGTTCTTGCAGGTCATGGCTGGCCACGTACGCGAACTGCGCGAGTTCGGCGTTGCTGCGCTCGAGTTCCTCGGTGCGCCGCGCCAGGGCGAAGACGCTCCGGGCGCGTTCCAGGGTCAGGCCCAGGCTGTGAACTGCCGTGACCAGCAGCGCCCGGTCCGCCGCGTCCCAGCGCCGCTCATGGAACAGCGGCACGTTGAAAATGCCGAGCACCTGACCCCCCACCAGGACGGGCAGGCAGGCCGCCGCGCGCAGGTGGCCCGCCACTTCCGGGTCAATGTCCGTGTCCGCTGTATACGCCTCGATGAAATACGGTTCCAGGGTCTGGGTGCAGTGGTCCAGGGTGGGCGTCCCGCCCACCGGGAAGCCCGCGTCGATGGCCTGCTGGAGCGCTGGTTTGCCCACGTCCCCCACCTGGACCTGGGCGCGCCACCGTCCCTCCACGTTCTCGAAGTAGGCGGCGTACCCGGGGGGCAGCAGGGAGAGCACCAGTTCCTGGGTGCGCCGGATCAGGGTCAGGTGATCCCCGCCCCCAACCAGGTCTCCCGAAAGCTGCGCGATGCCTTCGAGCGCCTGCGTCCGGGCCTCAAGTTCACGGGTGCGGGCCGCCAACTCCTGGGTGCGCTCCTGAACGCGCCGCTCGAGCGTGGCGTTGAGTTCCTGCAAGTCCTGAGCCTGCTGGCTGTCGGTGATGTCGGTGTTCACCGCCACCGCCCCCACCACCTGGCCGTCCACCCGGATGGGCGCGGCGGCGTTGCGAATCAATCGGTCTTCCCCGGTGCCCAGGTGCCGGACGAGAACGTCGGCCGTATGCGCCTGGCCGCCCAGCGCGACGGCAAAGGGTTCCTCTTCGGGCCCGAGGCGCTGACCTGTGCGGGGGTCGCGGGTGTTGACCTGCTCGGCCAGCAGGTGAATATCGTGCTTGAGATCGGCCAGCGCGGTGAAGCCCAGCATGTCCAGCGCCCGGGTGTTCGCGCGGGTGATGCCGCCCGGGCCGCCCACGTACACCGCGTCGGGCAGACTCTCCAGAATCGCTTCCAGTTCGGCCTTCTGGCGACTGAGCTTCCCCGTCTGTGCGTGTATCTGCGCCTGGATGTCGGTCGTCGCCTGGGCGCGGGCCAGGGCAATCGCGCACTGGGCGGCCAGGGTCCGCAGAAACTGGATCTCGGTGGGCGTAAACTCGTGTGGCTCCTCAAAATCCAGCACAATCACGCCCAGGGGACGGCCGCTTTCCACCATGGGCAGCACCGCCGTGGCGACGGCGGCCACCCCACCCGTTCGAGACTCAAGTTCCGGGTACGCGGCCGTCAGCTCGCCGCTCTCCCGGAAGAACAGCGGCGTCTTCGCGCGCAGCGCATCCGGGCTGGGCCGATGACCGTCGAGGTCGCCGTCCTGCCAGATGCTCGCGTCGTCATCACCCCTGCGCGCCACGACATGCAAGCGCCCCTCCTGGACCAGCAGCACTGCCCCAGAGACGGCATTCAGGGCAGGCAGGGTGTTGTGTAACACGAGATCCGTGACCTCCTGCTGGGTCCGTGCGGCGGCCAGATCCTCGGTCAGGCCCTGGAGTGAACCCATCAGGGCAGAGGCGGTCTCCCGCCCGGTCACATCGGTCTGGAAGCCCAGGAAGTGCGTGACGGTCCCTGCCGCGTCATGGATGGGACTGACGGTGAGTTCATTGAAAAAGAGGGTGCCGTCCGGGCGGGAGTTGCGCAGGATGACGGTGGTGCTGCGTCCTGCCTCAATGGCCTGCCGAAGGTCGTGTCTGGCCGCCTGGTCCCGGTCCTGACCCTGCAAGAAACGGCAATTGCGGCCGATGACCTGGGCGGCGGGATAGCCGCTCAGGCGTTCGAAGGCTGGGTTGACATAGATGATGGGCAGGTCCGGCAATTGGGCGTCGGCGATCACGACGCTGTGAACGCTGGCCTCTAGCGCTTGGCTCAGGAGCTGAAGGTCAAAGGAGGCAGGGGGTGACTCAGGCACAGACCTTCCTGCTGCTGGCGGGGGAAACCGTCATGACTCGAATATACGGTCAGCGCTTGTTTCTCGGCCTGCACATGGATGCTCAACTCTTGAGATACTGGTAGACCGTTTCCCGGCTGATCCCAAAGTCCCGGGCCAGGCTGGCCTTCGCCTCGCCCTTTTCCGCGCGCTGCCGTAGATCACTGATCTGGGCAGCGGTCAGGGTCTTTTTACGTCCCTTGTACACCCCGGCTTTCTTTGCCGCCTGAATCCCTTCATGCTGGCGCTCGCGGATCAGGGCGCGCTCGAATTCGGCAAAGGCGCCCATCACGCTGAGCAGCAGCCGGGACATCGCCGAGTCTTCACCGGTGAACGTCAGGCCTTCCTTGACGAACTCGACGCGTACCCCTTTGTCTGTCAGTCCATTGACCAGGGCGCGGAGGTCATCCAGGTTGCGGGCCAAGCGGTCCATGCTGTGGACCACCACGGTGTCCCCCTCTCGGGCGTGACTCAGCAGGGCAGTCAGCTGGGGGCGTTGAGCATTCCCACCACTGACCTTGTCGGTGAAGACCTTGTTGAAGCTCAGGCCATCCAGTTGGCGGACCGTGTTCTGATCTTCCGAGCTGACGCGGGCGTACCCGAGGCGATGGCCTCTGGTGGACTCGTTCATGGCGGCTCCTGGCAGGTTAGGGTCCAGACCCCGGCAGAATATTGTCAGAGAATGCTGAAATCAACCCTAATCTGACGCCTTTTCGCGCTTTACCTGACGTCAGGCTGGGGTAGACCCCAACTGGACAGCTTGTAGCTCAAGTCAAGCTGTCCCTGGGAAGACCCGCTGCTTTCGCAAGCAATCTTCATCATTATGTCGTGATACGACATAATCCCAATGTTAGCGTGACGGCGGGCCTCCACGCTGCTCCCAGCAAGACGGTGAAGGGCCTCCTCGTTGTCTTCCAGCCTGGCCCAATTCCCCGCGTCCTGCATGGCTGTCCTCGTCGGGAGCAGCCTTTGGTGTTCGCCGGAACTTCAGCCGGGGTAAAGAAGACCCTCAAGTGAAGGAGGAACCATGCATACTCGGCATACGACTCGTTTGGGCTTCGGTATCCTCGGCGGCCCCATCGTCATCACCGTGGCACTGGCCGCCAGCTCTGGAAAGAGTGCTGGACCCGACTTTACGGCCAAGCAGGTCAGCGGTGGTCAGCAGGTCTGAGATTCCCAGCTGACCTGGATCGGTTTTCGGGGATGGCTCAAGAGCTACGATTCAAGTGCGACTGGACTGGACCGAACGAGGGGGGAACCTCAGGCCGTTGCTGGCATGAACCGGATGGCCCGAATTCTCGGGAAATTCATCCCCATGATCTCTCCCTGAAGGGTTTCGCAAGTCGCCCATCTCACAACGAGCATCTTGAAGACGGAGTCCATGCTGCAATGTGGCATGCGTAGAATCCCGTTCCCAGAAGCGGCCTGTCGCTGTCGTTCCGATGACGGCTGGAGGACCCCATGAGCCGTCCACAACCTCTCGCCCGCCGCAGCGAGGTCTACGCCCGCAGTCCCCTGCCGCTCGCCAACGGCACCTTCACGGCGGACGGGCGGTTGGTGGTCAGCCACCACCCTATGTATCAGACGGCGCCGCGCGTGTCGGTCTTCACCGGCACAGACACGCTTGAACCCTTCCCCAGCGCCGCCTGGAATACCCCGCGCGAGAATGCCGATGACTGGCTTGACGCCGTGCAGGGGCTGCGCACCGACACTCAGGGCCGCGTGTGGCTGCTGGACATGGGCAGCCGCAGCGGCATCACCCCGAAGTTCGTGGTCTGGGACTGCGCTGCGAACGCGCTGTCGCAGATCATCCGGCTGCCTTCCTCGGTGCTCAACGAACATTCCGAGCCGAACGATTTTGTCATCGACGAGCGCCACGGCGCGGTGTACATCGCCGACGAGGGGGCGGGCAACGGCGGCGACGGCTCGCGGGGGGCGCTGATCGTGGTGGACACCAAGACCGGGCGGGCCCGCCGCCGTCTGGAGGGCCGCCCCGGCATTCTGGCCGAGGACTGTCCCATCGTCATGGATGGACGCGAGGTGACCGAGGCTGTCGGGGGCGGTGAGCGGCGCGGAATGCGCGTAGGCGTCGATGGCATCGCGATGGACCACCGGGACGAGTGGGTGTACTACGGCCCGCTGACCGGCCAGTCCATCTGGCGGCTGCGCACGCGTGACCTGCTGGACGAGAGTCTGGACGATGACGAGTTGCAGCGGCGCGCAGAACGCTACGCTGACCGGCCCAACACGGGCGGGATGTGGATGGACGCGGCCGACACCCTGTATCTCACCGAGATTGGGGGGTATTCCATCGGCTGCATCGACCCGGCCACCCGTTCGTACCGGCGCGTGCTGACGCGGGATGAGCTGTACTGGCCGGATGACGTGATTCCGGGGCCGGACGACGCGCTGTACGTGGTGGTCAGCCAACTGCCGACGGCCCCGCCGCTGAATGAGGGGCAGCGCCAGCCCAGCTTTCCGTTCCTCGTCGTCCGTTTCTGGCCGGAGGCTTCACCCTGATCAAACCAGTTTTGAGGACCAGTCCGCATTCAGCGGGTCTGGGTGACCTTGTTGAGCAGTGGCGGGGCGTCGGGATCGAGCCCCCGGTATAGCGCCAGGTGCGCGGCGAACAGGTAAAAGGCGAGCGCACTCGACACCGGATTGGTCAGGGCGTGCCCGGTGTCCGGGGTGGTCAGGGTACTCCCCGCCGCCGGTCCCAGGGTGCGCAGGTCCGCGCCGCCCCGGGACAGCTCGGCGTAGGCGTGCGCTGTGGCGTCCGCCGCCGCATCCGTAGACTGGAAGCCCAGGACGGGAAGGCCCTCGGCCAGCAGCCGCTTGGGGCCGTGGCTGAACTCGGCCGCCGAGTACGCCTCGGCGTGAATCCCGCACGTTTCCTTGAGCTTCAGGGCCGCCTCCTGCGCCACGCCGAAGTGCAGTCCGCGGGCCAGCACCAGCAGGTTGCTGGCGAAGCGGTAACGCGCCCCCAGTTCGCGGGCCTCCTCTTCCAGTGGCAGCGCACGCTCCAGCAGCTCGGGCAGCCTGGGCAAGCTCAGGGCGAGCGCCGTGTCTCCACTCAGATCGGCAATCACGGGCAGCAGGGCGGTCAGGCTGGCGAGGTAGCTCTTGGTGGCGGCCACGGCCCGCTCCTCGCCGCAGCGCAGCGGAAGAACAAATTCCGCCTCATGGGCGAGGGCGCTGTCCCGGGCGTTCACCAGGGCCACCGTCGTGGCCCCGCCTTCCCGCGCCATGCGGACGGTCTCCACCACGTCCGGGCCGGCGCCGCTCTGCGACACGGCAATCACCAGTGCGCCGCTCAGGTTCAGGCGCGCTCCGTACAGGGTGTGGACGCTCGGCCCCAGGCTGGCCACCGGGAGGGCCAACTGCGTTTCCAGGGCGTACTTGAGGAACGTGCAGGCGTGATCGCTGCTGCCCCGCGCGACCGTGACCGCGTAGGCCGGCCGGCGCTCACGCAGAGCAGCCGCCAGAGCCTCGCTCAGGGCCGCGTTCTCACGGAGTTGCCGGGCAATGACCTGTGGGGCCTCGCGGGTTTCTTGCAGCATCAGGGGATCGGTGGTGGTCATGGCTGTCCTCCAGGAGGAGCGGTGGGGTTGATTTGTCTGAGGTGGCAGTACGTGGGCCAGAATGGGGCTGTGAACGGTGTTTTACGCTCCCCCTACGGCGCGACGCGCCCAACAGAAGCTGCCGGCAAGGGGCGAGTCGCTGCCGAGGGCAGGTCTCATACGGACTCCAGTCTGGAAGGCGTTGGCACCACCTGGAAATCCGAGCGGAACGGGCCAGACGGAATCCGTTTCTCTCTGGCTGCAGGTCAGACCCGTGAGGGCACGGCCTGAACGTTCAGGCCGTGAGCATGGGCGGTTTAGAGAATATCGTCGCGGATGCAGGCCTTGAAATGCTGTGGGGCGATCTCGCGCAGTTCGGGCACCACCTTGGCGCAGTCGTCGATGGCATACCGGCAGCGCGTGCGGAACACGCAGCCCGACGGCGGGTTGATCGGGCTGGGAATGTCCCCTTCCAGAATGATGCGCTGGC
>NZ_VDMO01000039.1 GCF_006335125.1 Deinococcus radiopugnans ATCC 19172 | reverse complement strand
CGTCGCCTGGGGCGAGATCTGGAACGCCTTTCTTCCACCCTGATCGGCTTTCATTTCGTGGCCGCTTGCGTTCTGATGCTGGCGAAAATCAGGCCCTTTCTTGGGTAGGGTTCTTGGCAGCCTCTAGTGCCCAGCAGCTTGAGCGTGGGTGCCTCCAGGCCGCCTGTGGCGATGGTGCCGGAAGCGTCGGTCAGGCGGGTGAGCGTCCAGATGCCGTCGGCGATCTGTGCGGCAGAGGCCGTGGTCAAGGTCAGGGCGGCGCAAAGGGCCAGTCTGTTTCGGTTCATAGGGTCTCCGTCTTCTCGTGGAACATCTGGGCGCTAGTCTGGCCGACTGAACTGATGGTGGTGTGATGAAGCGCAGCGGGGTGAGTCGAACGGAGGCTCAAGGGGTAACAGACGTTGAGCGTTGGGCCTTCCCGGTCAATGGGGTGATCGGAAAAGCATCGCGCCGCACTGCTCGGCAGAGTGTGCTTTCCGCCCTCCCGCCCTGCCCCGAGCGGGTCTACCGCAACCGACTGGCCTTGACTCTCAAGCGGCTTGAGACCGCACACTGACGGGCGGAGGTGACCATGACCCTGCTGTCCATCGGCCAGTTCGCCCAACTCGTTGGCCTGAGCGTCTCGGCGCTACGGTTCTACGCCGACAGCGGCGTCCTACTGCCCGCCCAGGTGGATCAGGACAGCGGCTACCGCTATTACACGCCCGCACAGATCCCGCTGGGGCAGCAGGTGGCGGCCCTGCGCAAACTCGATCTCCCCCTCGCGGAGTTGAATGCACTGCTCAGCGCCACACCGCCCCAGGTCACCTCCATCCTGGAACGCCACGAGCGGCGGCTGCTCGAACAGTTCGAGGCCCGGCGCCAGATGCTGCTGGACGTGGGCCGCGTCCTCGAAGGCCAACGGAAGCTGCCCGCCGTGGACGCGCAGTACCGCCCGTGGGCCGCCCAGCAGACCCTGAGCGTGACCATGAGCGCGGAGGCCGAGGCGTTTCACGCCGCGTATGTTCACAGCGTCGCGCAACTCCGCGAACACGCGCAGGCCGCAGACCTCGAGGTCACGGGAGGGGATTTCGGGCTGTACCACGCTCAGGAATACTTCAGCGGCCCCCTGCAAACCGAAGTCTGTCTGCCCGTGGGCCGCGTGGTGGCCGGACAGGGCCGGATCCGCTGCCTCCAGCTCCCGGCGGTCACGGTGGTTTGCGCGCTTCATCCCGGCACCTGGCACACCTTCAGCGCCACCTTCGGCGCGCTGTACCTGGCGGCCAGTCAGGCGGGCCATCACCCCGACACGTCGTACACCCTCTCTACCCCCAACGGCATCGAACTCGGCTTCTTCCTGAATTGACCTCCTGTCCCCATTCACCCGGCCCGTGCGGGCCGGGGAGGTGCCCCATGCCCATTCAACTGTCCCCACCCAACTTGGTTACCGCTCCTTTTGAGATCACTGCCTCGGACCTGCCCCCGTCCAGCAAAGTGCAGGTCACGGTCCACACGGTGGACCAGCACGGGGAACCCTGGCAGTCGGCAGCGACATTCACGACAACGCCTGACGGTTCTCTGGATCTGAGCGAGCAGGCTCCCTTAGGCGGCAGTGACCACAACACCGATGCAGGCGGCCTGCTGTGGAGCCTGCGGCCCCGCCCGGAGCTGTCACCTGCGTACTTCGAGCCACCAACTGGCGGCTATGACGTCACGGTCTCCGTGACGTTGGGAAACGTGCTGCTGGCCCAGGCGTCCACACGCCGCCTGATGCGCCGTCCAGACCTGCTTGAGACCCCAGTTCGTGAACAAGGACTGGTGGGCACCCTCTTTCGCCCGTCCAGCCATCAGCCCCTGCGGGGCGCCTGCATCCGTCTGGGCGGCTCGGAAGGTGGCCTGTACGATCTGGAAGGCGCACTGCTGGCCTCCGAGGGCTTCCTGACCCTGAGCCTCGCGTACTTCGGCGTCCCGGACACGGCCCTGTCCGAGCAGTTGATTAACATTCCGCTGGAGTACTTCCAGCAGGCCATTGTCTTTGTGAGGGCGCAACCGGAAGTGGCAGGGCGGCGCATCGGGATCACGGGGGCGTCCAAGGGCGGGGAAGCTGCCCTACTCATCGCCGCAACGTATCCAGAGTCCATCGGGGCGGTGGCCGCCTTCTCGCCGGGTGGGCTGGTCTTCGAGGGCATTGACCGCACGCGTACGTTCCCCGCTGGACAGGCAATGTCGTCGTGGTCTCTGGACGGTCAGCCCCTGCCTTACGTCGCTTACCGCACGGATTGGAACGCCCTGTTCGCGGGTCCTGGTCCGTACAGCATGACCCCGGCGCACCGGGAGGCCGTCGCGGCGGCCTCCCCACAGGAACTGCGGGCCGCCACCATTCCGGTGGAACGCATCGACGGTCCGGTGTTGCTGGTTAGCGGCGAGCAGGATCAGGTGTGGCAAGCCACGGAACTGAGCCGATGTGTCGAAGAACGCCGCGAGCAGGCGGGGCGGCCCGTACGACATCTGTGGCATCCGCGTGCTGGACACGCCCTGAGCCTCCCTGGACTGCCCACTTACAGCTCAGTGCCATGGACGTCTATGGGTGGGGACGACGATGCCAACGCCCAACTCCAGTTCACGGGTTGGCAGGCACGGCTGGAGACCCTGGGGACGGTGTGGAATTGAAACCGCTTGGCACCCAAGCGACAACGTTCTGACCAAACGAGATGCTGGACAGGTCTGATCCAGTGACGTGAGCTGAGCGGTGGGTTTCGGTGCTGGGAGTAAATCTACTCCTCAACTCTCCCCGGCACGGGTGGGCGGCGCGGCCTGCACCTGATCGCGCCCCGCCCGCTTGGCCGCGTACTGCGCGGCGTCCGCCCGCTCAATCAGCCCCGCCTCCGTCTCGCCCAGGACCCTCTGCGCCACCCCAATGCTGACCGTGACCCGCGCCCCATGCGCGAAAACATGTCCCGCGATAACCTCCCGCAGCCGCTCTGCCACCTCCACCCCACACGCCAGTGCCGTCTGCGGCAGCACCGCCAGAAACTCCTCGCCGCCCCAGCGGCCCAGCGTGTCCCCCGGCCGCAACCGGCTTTGCCCCAGTGCCGCCACCTCCCGCAGTACGTCATCTCCCGCCGCGTGCCCGAAAGCGTCATTCAGCGCCTTGAAGTGGTCCAGGTCTAGCAGCAGCACGCAGACCGGGTCCGGACCCCCCAGGGCCGCCTGCAAGCAGCGCTGCGTCTCCCGGCGGTTGGGCACGTGGGTCAGGGCGTCTGTGCGGGCTAGGCCCTCGGCGTCAGACCACCAGCGGCGGTAGTGGGCCAGGACGGTCAGCAGGCCCAGGATGGCGAGCAGCATCAGTTGCCCACTCGCCACCCGCCCCAGGGCCGCTGGGGTGACCGCGTCGTGCAGCACCAGCCGGGCCACCTCGGCGGCCGTGTGGAGGGTGAACAGTGCGGCGATGCCCAGCACCGCTGGCCGGGGACGCAGCACCAACAGACCCAGGATGGACAGGCCCATCAGCACCAGGAGGCGCTCCTGGATGAAGGGGGCAGCGACGTCGGGGAGTGCCACGTCGGAGAGCAGGCGGGCGCAGAACAGCAGACCCAGCACCCCCAGGGTGACGGGTTCGGTGGCGCTGGGGCGGACGCGGCGGGTGGCGATGGCCCAGGTGACGCCCAGGTCATACAGCAGGACGGCGGGGAGGCCGTAACGGTTGAAGGGGGAGCTGTCGTCAAAGCGCAGGGCGTAGAGCCACACGGCCAGGGTGGCGAGGCTGGCGAGCGTACCGACGAAGAGGTAGACGCGGCGCTTGGCGGCTTCAATGGCAGGAGAGGAGGTGGGCATCGGCAGGGGAAGGGCTGGACGGATCCTGCGCGGCAGCTCTGCTCATGAGAATAAGCCGGGGGGCCTGACATGGATCTGACGTGGCTGGCCACCCGCATCAAGAGTGAAGGGATGATGCGGATACTCGCAGAGCCCCGCAAACCGGCGGTTACTGGCCGTCAATCTTCTCTACAAGGTCAACCTCGGCAGTGAATGCCTCAGCGAGCTGCTTCACTCGCTTTCTGATCGCGCGACAGGTCCAGAGGTGAATACCGGAAACAGACCTTGGCGGCAGTGACGGCCAGTTCCTCGGGGGTGAATACAAGACCTGTTGCGCAGTAGAGGCGGAAGCGGGTAAGTTCAAGGGTGTTGCGGCTAGAGAAGCTGAAGTCCCGAGCGCGTTCCTTCGAGCGGCTGGTTGGACTGAGTCCATCAGCATTTGACCAGCTCCTGATGGACCTGGAGCCGCTTTGGGAGCACACCCACCGCTGCTCTCTGCTGCGCGCCGGACGGATCCGGCGCATCGGTGCGGGCAACACCTTCAAGCTGACTCTGGGACAGCGGCTGCTGGTCACGCTGCTTTATCTGCGTCAGTACTTCACCATGCATGTCCTGGGCATTCTTTTTGACCTGGACGCAGCGAACATCTGCCGGAACATCCATGCGGTGCTGCCCGTCCTGGAGCAGGCGTTGCCTGCTCCTTTGCGTCCCCTGACCCTGCAGGCCAAGCCGGACGAAGCGCCCGGAAAGCAGGGCCAGAAGCCAGGAAAGATTCGCTCGCTCGAAGAGTTCCTGGAGATTTTCCCCGAGCTGACCGACGTTGTGGTGGATGGCACCGAGCAGCCTCGAGGGCAGCCGAAAGTCAAGAAGGGGAGCCAGCCAGGGAAAAAGGCCGTGGGGCGGCCCAAGGATAAGACACGCTTTTACAGCGTCAAGCAGGGCACGCACACCCTCAAAACCCAGGTGGCTGTGACCCCCGACGGCCAGATCGTGCATCTGAGTGCGACCGCGAGCGGTCGCACCCACGACATGAAGGTGCTGCGGCGATCCCGGTTGATGACTCGACTTCCCAGGCATGTCCGGGTGTGGGGAGACCGTGGATACACCGGCATACGGAAAATTTACCCTGAGCGGGAGACCATTGGGCCCGCCAAGCGCCCTAAAAAGGGCGAGCTGAGTGACGAGCAGCGCGAACTGAATCGGCTGATCTCAAAGGTTCGGATCACCGCCGAGAACGCGATCAGCCGTATCAAGAAATTCCGGGCATGTCGGGAGTTCTTCAGGAACCAGCCCTCAAGACATGGCGTGATCTGGGGCTGTGTCGCCGGACTCGTCAACCTCCGCTGGCAAGCCCGCCAGCGGACGGCTCTCTGAATCCAGTGAAGGGGCAGGGGGCGACGGTTGACGTCGTCCCCTGCCCCTTCAGCTACTGCGCAACAGGTCTACACAAGACGAAATCGCTGCAGGAATGGCTGCCAGCGATTTCGTCTTTGTTGCGCTCTCAAGCAGCGCTCACTCTCTCAAAACGCCGCTCATTTGCAGAGTTGGATGTTGAGCTTCTCCAGAATGTTGTAGCCCCGGATGCCGGAGTTCTCACGGGCGGTCTGCGCGATCAACTCACGCGCAGCTCGGGCGGCCTGCTGCGCGGCAGTGGACTGAAGACCCTGGGCGTTCAGCCCGTCCTGAGACCAGCAGTACTGCCCATTGCCCAGCGAGGTCAGTTTGACTGGATAGACCTTTTCCTCCAGAGGCAGAGGCTTGGCTGCACAGTCCGTCCGCTTGGCCGTGGGCAGGGTGCCATTCAGCAAGTACCCGGTCACCGGCAGGTCCACGCACTCAGTGCCGTAAGGGAACGCCGTATGCTGTGGCTCATCGTCCAGGTAGATCAGCTTGGTGTTGGGCGTCTGGTTGAAGGCGTTCAAGGCTCCCTCAGTGGCGGTGGCCGGATCGAACTCATTCTGGACCAGCAGCAGCGGGGGCATGGTGGTAGGCACCTTCGGCTTGCTCACGCTGGGACCACCCTTCCAGTACAAACAGGGCGAACTGACACTCGAACCGCCGATCAGAGGGTATTTGGCGGCTTCCTCGTCGTCGCGCGCGCGCCAGTACCCCAGGTCCGTGGTCCAGGGCGTGTCGTTGCAAAGCACGGCCGTGAACGTCGCATTTGACTCGTTCAGCACCACAGGAATGGGATTTTCCTGCAATTCAGTATCACGCGCGAAAATCAGATTGATGGCAACCTGCTTCGAGGCCTCATTCAGATCAGGATCGCTGAAGTACTCGGCGGCCTGGGAGGCATTCAACAATTCGGGCAGCGTGATCTCGGGCTTCGCCTTGGTCAGCTTGTCCACCACCGTGGCACTTTGCAGCAGCAGCGCCAGGTTGGGGTAGCTGTCTCGGCCGTACAGGTTCTGGGCGATCTCGAAGCCCACGATGGTCCGCAGCGGTTCACTCAGGCCACGCTGGGCGGCGTAGACCTGCTCCCCCGTGGCCGCAGGCAACCCCAGCTTGGGCGCCAGGCGGCCCAGGTACGGCGCAACCACATCACGGAAATCGCGCTCGAAGGCACGCGGCTGCAGCTTGAAGGTGTCCTCGAAGGTGTCGGAGGCGAAATCGGTGTTGCCATCCAGCAACATGCGCCCGGTGGACTGTGGAAAGAGTTTGGCGTACCACGAGCCGAGCCAGGTGCCGTACGAGTACCCGACGAAATTCAGCTTGGCCTCACCCAACAACTGCCGGGCGAGGTTCAGGTCACGGGCCGTGGCGTCCGTGTTCACAAACGGCGTGAGCGGGTTGTTCTGGCAGGCTTTGGCCGTCAGACGGCCCAATTGAATCATGCGCTGGATATTCTGTTCGCTGCGGTCGCTGGCGGGCGGGGCAATGTAGGGCACGAGTTCATTGATGCCGCAGTTGACGCGCGTACTGTTGCCCACGCCGCGAGGAGAAAAGCCGATCAGGTCGTATTCCTGCGACAGCCGCTTGAGGTCCGCACCGATCTTCGTTTTCGTGTCTGCATCATCCCAGACCACGCCGTACAGCGGCGCGAGGACCAGACCGTCGCCCCCCGGGCCACCCGGGTTGAAGAACAATGCGCCCTGGCGCTTGGCGGGGACCGACGCCGAAACGCGGATCATGGACATCACGGCCACCCCGCGCTCGGGTTTGGCCCAGTCCAGCGGCACCTGAATGTCGGTGCACTGCAAGCGGCCTTTGATCGGCTCAAAAAACTTCGAGGCGTCGAAACCCAGAACGGTGGCGTCGCAGCTTCCCCAGACCACTTTCTGGGTCTCGAACACTTCAAAGCCCGTGGTTTTAGGCGGCTCAACGATGGGGGGTGCGGCGGAGTTACAGGCGGCGAGGAGAACGGATGATAGGGCGAGCATGGGCAGGACGGTTAGACGGCGCATGGTGGTTCCTCCGGGTGCAAAGTAACAGAGTTGGTCGTGTTCGACACACGTATTTGCATCACGCCGTTTCGCCTGCCTACCAATGTGGGCCTGTCCCACTATTGCGGCTCTTCCGTTCATTTCGTGCAGCGGGTCAGCCTGCAAGCAGGACACGTTGACGAAGGGGCTCAAAAGACCCACCCCCATCCATCTGACGCTTAATCAGCTTGATCTTATTCACCACGTCTTCGGGCGGCCCATTGCTCCAGGGCAGGTGCGGAAACCGCCGTTCATAGGAGCTGTGAATGCTTCCCGAGAGGGCCGCATCTGGGGCAGGACTACTGAGGCGCACAACACTGCTCCACCACCACCTGGAGTTCGGCGGGCAATAGCCTGATTATCACATCACTGAGGGTTCCATTCCCCCAGGGAGCACATCCACTCGACCCGCCGCACCGAATGAACGGGAGGGCCGCAAAACCGGGTCACCCTCAATTGTCTTTGACCGCGGTCTGAAGACGTACCGTCTTCAGGGGCGCTGGACCCTGCGCTGGGATGTCGAGGAGTTGGAGTGCGTCCTGCGGACGCGGCCCCACAGCACGTTGCCTGCGCCAGGGCATGACTTTCTGTCTGGGCTGGACGGTGCCTGGGTCACCGGACAACGTGATGCCTTACGTGGCTGGATGGGACAGCTAGGGCGCGAGACGCTGGAGGGTTATGTTCAGACCGGCGCTGATGAACGGGCCGAATGGTTCCTGGTGGGTGAGCCGCTGGAGGAAGGGCTGCACGCCGTACTGCTCAGCGCCGTGTAGCGTGCCAGGGGTTGTGCTGGCCCCAAAAGTTGGACGGTTTCGAGTAGAGACTCGGCTCAGCTCAAGGGTACAACATCGGCTTTCCCTGCTCACCCAGGGGACGGGCTGACGGGCACCTTTGCGGTGTTGTTTCCGCAAAGGGGGGCGTCAGCCCGTCCCCTGGCCTGCTCAGCAAACTCGTCCGGGGTCTGGTAGCCGAGTGACGAGTGGGGTCTGCGGGCGTTGTAGAACGCCCGCCAATCGTCCAGGAGCACCTGGGCATGTTTAGCGGAATAGAAGACCTCTTGATTGAGACATTCTGCGCGTAGACGGGAGTGGAAGCTCTCAGCAAAGCCGTTCTGCCACGGTTTTCCCGGTTCAATGAATCGGGTGCCGATATTCTGAACTGCCAGCCAGATGCCCAGATCACGGGCGATAAATTCGGAACCGTTGTCGCTGCGGAGGAATGCCGGGGAACCACGCCTTGCCATGACCTCCCGGAGTACGTCCTTCACCTCCAAGGAGGTGAAGGACGTCGCCACCTGCAAGGCCAGCGACTGCCGGGTGAATTCATCTGTCAGGGTCAGGATTTTCAGGGTGGTCCCTTCCAGGGTCTGGTCAAAGATGAAATCGTAGGTCCAGACGTGATTGGCATACTCCGCCTGCATGGGAATTGTCGCACCAGTGCGGATTTTCCGGGATGCTTTGGGTTTGACAGCCAGCCCCTCCTCGCGCCAGAGTCGCCGAACGCGCTTCTTGTTGATGGTGACTCCTGCCCGAACGAGCAGGGCATGGATAAAGCGGTATCCCCGGCGGGGATACCGCCGGGCCAGGTCATGGATCTGCTGTCGGAGTTCGCTGTCCTGACGCGGCTTTGCCTGATAGTGCCAGGAGGATTTGGACAAGCCCACCAGAACACAGGCCCGTTCGGGCCTGAGGTGCGCCGTGACCAGCTGCCTGACCACGGCGCGTTTCTCGGTGGGCGTTACCGCTTTTTCCCAATCACCTCGGTCATGGCATCAATCTCCAGACGCTGCTGGCCGACAATCCGCAGCAGGCGGGCGTTTTCCTTCTCCAGTCGACGAAGCCGTTTGGCTTCGTCGGCGTTGGTATCGCCATATTTCTTCTTCCAGGCGTAGTAGGGGTCTAACTAGCATCGGAACAGAAATCCGCCCTTGGGTGCCAACGCACATTCAGTTCATCTGACGCAGCCTCCCGTGCTGAGCGGACCTGATCTGGCAAGGGCCAGAACGTTGTCCAGATCAGACGGCTTCTACAGATTCGGGCCGTGGTGTTGAGCGCCCAAAGCGACTCAAAGGGTCCGCACCACGCCGGAGCAACTGCGCTCGGGGCTATTTCAGGCCACTCAGAGTCTGCCTCAGCCACCCCACGTCTGCCCGCAGCAACGCCAACTGACGCGAGACCGCCAGGTCCACACCGAACAGCCCGCGTCCGATGGCTCCCTCATGGATAGGCACGCGCTCCAGATCTGCAATCTGCCCTTGCATCTGCGCCGCACGTTCGCTGAGCAAGCTGTGCGCCTCGGCGTTCGGAAGCTGGTTGAGGAACATCATTCCCAGGTCGCTATAAGCGGCCACGGGTTCAGGCCGGGCCAGATGTTCGCGCAGCAGTTCAAGGAACTGCGCCTCGCCAGCGGGCGTCAGGCCGTAGATGCGCCGGGCTGGGCGATTTCCTGACTGCTCGGTGGTGGCCTCAATCAACCCTTTCTTCTCAAGGCGCTCAAGGGCGGCGTAGGCCGTTGCCTTTTTCAGGGTGCTGAACCGGGACAGGTTCTTCTCAATGAAGTCGTTGAGCTGATAGCCATGCTGACGCTCGCCCTTCAGCAGGCCAAGCAGCAGCAGCGTGTTCGGGTCTAAGGTCATGCTCATAGAATAGTCCAGGGTTGACTATTCTAGCAAGTCTATCTAAAGTCATGCCAAGATTAGTCCAGACTGACTAATCAGGCCAGACCCCTCACCCCCTCCCTCGTTTAAAGGATCATCCATGTTTCTCGCTCTCCGCGAACTCCAGCACTACCGTTTCCGCTCCGTCCTGATCGGCGGCATCGTCGCCCTCATCGCCTTCATGGTCTTTATGCTCACGGGCCTGACGCGTGGCCTGGCCCAGGACAACGCCGCCCTGCTCATTGGCAGCCCGGCCAGTCACTTCGTCACCACGGGCGACGCCGCTGGCGTGTTTAACCGTTCTTTCTTGAGTCCTGACGACGTGAAGCGCATCACCGCTGTGGGCGGAGATGACGCCACGCCGCTGGCCCAGAGCTTTGCCAGCTTCAGCGACGGCGCGGACGGCACCCAGCTCAGCGGTGTGCTGCTGGGCATTGACCCCACCGGGTTTCTGGCCCCGGACATCAGCGGCGGGAAGGCGCTTACTGTGGGTGCGAAGGGAGCCGTCGTGGACACCTCCCTTCAGGAGGACGGTGTGGAGCTGGGCGACACGTTGATCCTCAAGCCCGGTGGCGAGACGCTCAAGGTGCTGGGCTTCACCAAAGCCGCCCGACTCAACCATCAGCCCGTGGTATTCGTCACCCTAGACCGCTGGCAAACCTTCAACCCCCGCACCCGTGGCAGCGTCAGCGCCGTGGCCCTTCAGACCGACGACGCCGGAACCAGCCAGATCAGCGCGCTGGGCGGCCTCAGCGTCCTGACCCGCGCCCAGGCCCTTCAGGTTCTGCCTGGCTACAAGGAAGAACAGGGCAGTCTGACGATGATTCAGGTGTTCCTGGTGGTGGTGGCCGCCTTCGTGATGGCCGTGTTCTTCTACGTGCTGACCCTCCAGAAAACCCCGCAGTTTGGCCTGCTCAAGGCCATCGGGGCCAGCACCCGCACCCTGGCGGGCAGCCTGGTCGCGCAGATGCTGTTCCTCACCGTCATCGCCGTGGTGATCGCTGGACTGGTGACGCTAGGCATCGTGGCCCTGCTGCCCGCTGGCATTCCGTTTGCGCTGACGCTGCCCACGCTGCTCGCGGCCTCGGCCCTGCTGATCGTGGTGGCCGCCCTGAGCAGCCTGCTGAGCCTGCGCACCGTCGCCAAAGTGGATCCCCTGATCGCCATCGGCACCGTGACCTGAAGCCAGAAGGGGCCACAGGCCCTTTCTGGCTTGAAGTTTCCAACTGTTCCTCTGCCCTTCTCTCCCCTTCCCAGGAGTCCACCATGACCCTCACCACTGACCGTCCACAGACCGCTTCCATCTCCCACGCTGCCGCCGCCCTGCCCACACCCACCCTCTCCCTTCAGGGCGTCAGCAAGACTTACGGCGACGGTGATGGCACCATTACCGCCTTGCACCCGGCCACGCTGGTGGTGCAGCCCGGCGAACTGGTGGCGGTCAACGGTCCCTCGGGCAGCGGTAAAAGTACCTTCCTGTCCATCGCCGGGGCGCTGCTGCGGCCCACCACCGGTCAGGTCATGATCGCCGGGCAGGATCTGACAGCCCTCTCCGATGCGGGACTCCCAGCTTTCCGGCTCAAGAACCTGGGCTTCGTGTTGCAGAGCAGCAACCTGATTCCCTACCTGAACGTGCGCGAGCAGCTCACCCTGGTGCCGCACCTGGCCGGTGAGGATGGCCGGGGCGCCCGAGAGCGGGCCGAGGAACTGCTGAAGCTGCTGGGCCTCTCGGAACGTGCCCGGCATTTCCCGGACGCCCTGTCCGGCGGGCAGCGCCAGCGCGTCGCCATCGCCCGCGCGCTGATGAACGATCCGCAACTGATCCTGGCCGACGAACCCACCGCCAGCCTGGACAGCGTGCGGGGCCGTGAGGTGGTGGAGTTGCTGGCCCAGCAGGTGCATGCCCACGGCAAGGCCGCCGTGATGGTCACCCATGATGAGCGCGTGCTGGACCTGTGTGACCGCGTGGTGAGCATCGTGGACGGCCAGCTCCGGGAGTAAAGACGGTGCGCCCGTCCCCATGCCAAAACTTCCCCCCGATCCCCACTCTCTGCCGTCCAGGTGACGGCCCTACCATTCAAGGAGTTCCGCCATGACCAACCCCATTCCTGTTCTTCGCTGGATCATTCGCATCGCTGGCATCGTGGCCCTGGGCATGGGCCTGGCCTTCTGGGGCGGCACCGGATACGCCTTGCTCAGCGCTCACCAGGGCCTGGGCTACCTCGTGACGGCAGCGCTGCTACTGATGGCCGTTCTCGGCTTCGGACGGGGCGTCGCGCCGGGGCTGCTGGGGCTGGCCCTCGTCTGGGGCCTGGTGGTTCCCGCCATCGGGGTGCTGCAACTCCGGTTGCTGCCGGGCAACCTGCACTGGATCATCCAGGTCTTCCATCTGCTGCTCGGCGTGGGGGCCGTCGCGCTGTCCGAGATCATCGCGGGCCGCGCGCTGAAAGGCCGGACAGCCGCAGCTTGAGGCGTCGCGGTACACGCCACTCCCCACTACAAACCCACCTTTACGCCTCAGCCCACCCCGCCCACCTCATCCCACGGAGGAACTCCAAATGATCACCGTCATGAACCGCATTGCCGTCCACCCCGAGTACGCCGAAGCCTTTGAAGCCCGCTTTCTGGACCGCGCCCGGCTGGTGGATGAGATGCCCGGCTTCGTCAGCAACCAGGTCTTGCGCCCCGTCAATCCCGGCGATCCGTATGTCGTGCTGACCCTGTGGAACAGCCGTGAAGCATTTGAGGCGTGGACCAGCTCCGAAGCCTTCATCCAGGGCCACGCCCGCAGCGGTTCGCTGCACAGGGAAGCTTTCAGCGGCCCCAACAAGCTGGAAATCCACGAGGTCATTCAGGATTCCAGCCGCCCTGATCTGACGCCAGAGCCGCGCGGCGAAGCGTTCAGCGGTCACTGAGGACCGCCGCTCCGCTGGACGGGGCCACCTGGACGGCAAGGCCAGTGACCCTCCAGCGTCAGCCGGGGCGAAACGGAATGTCCGAGGAGGTGATTTTCACCTCGCCATAGCCATGTTTCTCCAGAAACTTCTGGAGGCTGAAGCGGGACAGATGGAAGTCGCTCGTCGGCCCCACGATCACCTCCTCGATGGGCATTCTGGCTCCGTCGCTGGACTTCACGACAATGTAGGGCACCAGCATGTTCCGCGCCTCCCGGAATTCGATCTGGGCCTCTTTCAGGGAGATGACGTAAAAGGCCCTGACCTCCGCCTCCTCTCTGAACGAGCCGTCTTTCATTCGGGCAAAGGCAGACTGAAGCGCCAGGGCGCAGTAATCCACCGTCGCCTTGCGCATCCGGTGGTCTCCCAGATTGGCCTGGTACACCTCGTAGTAGGATTTCAGGGCCGAGAGATTGAACCTGACCGAAACGCCGTTGCCGGAAGATCCGTAGCCGCGCCACTGACTGAGCTGATTGCCATGCTCCGAGAAACTGACGATGTAGTTCGGGGACAGGATCGCGTTGACGTCCATCCCGGCCACCTGCCGGATGAAGTCGATCAACTCCTCTGAATGAAACGCCGAGGCCCTGATGTCGCCCGACATGGTCCCCAGCAGATCAAAGCCGTGGACGATTTCGTGTTTGTCGTTGAGGTAGTTGGAATTGGTGGCCCAGATGCTGCCGGATTCGATGATGCCCTTGAAGCCGCCCAGGGTGGTGTAGTGGTACAGGCTGCGGAGCGCCGCCGGAATGCCGGCCATCTGTTCCACATGGGGTTCTATCTCGGCAAGAACAGTAGAGGGGTCCCGGACCATACGGGAGTGTAGGGCCTCGTCTGGGTCTGGGACCACACAGTGCCTTTGGAGAAGCAGCCGAGGGGAGTGAAGACAGACGCCCAAGGAGAAAAGTATGACCCCGCATCAACCTGAATCCGAATCCGCCCCTGCCCCCCCTGCGCGCCCCCAGTCCACTTCCCAGGAAGGCGAGACCCTGGCCTGGAAGCTGCACGCGCTGCAACTGCGGCTGCTGGGCTGGTCAGCGCAGCACGGCGTGACCCTGCTGCGGCTGGCGCTGGGCGTGGTGTTCCTGTGGTTCGGCGCGCAGAAGTTCTTCCCCGGCGTCAGCGTGGCCCAGGACCTCGCCACCGACACCATCTCGGTCCTGACCCTCGGCACCGTCGGGCCGCAGGTCAGCCTGCCGGTGCTGGCAACCTGGGAATGCCTGATCGGGCTGGGGCTGCTCTCCGGGCGCTTTTTGCCCGCCACGCTGCTGCTGCTCGTGCAGATGGCAGGCACCTTCGCGCCCCTGATCCTGTTTCCCGGCGAGACCTTCAAGATCGTGCCGTGGGTGCCCAATCTGGAAGGCCAGTACATCATCAAGAACCTGGTGCTGGCGGCGGCGGCGCTGGTGGTGGGGGCGACGGCGCGCGGCGGCAAGCTGATCTACGACGCCCAGGCCGCCGAGGTTGCCGAACACACCCAGGCGCTGCACGAGCGCTTCCGGCGGCGCTTTCACCAGGAACCCGAGGAATGAACGCGAATCCTGGCTTACGAGAACGGGAACCCTTCAACACCAGGCTTCTCTCTGGTTCACTTTCCCTGATGCCCGGGGTGTTGCTCGGCACTCCCCTTGCTGTGATCCTGATCGGTCCGCCCTTCGGAGCAGAAGAAACGGCGGGTGCATGAGGTGGGCAGCGGGAAGCACAGCGGCTTCGGATTCAAAGGGCAGCCACGCACGGTGGGGGTGCCCCTGACTGTGAACGGACCGCTTCGCAGCCTCGCCGCCCTTCCACGGCCACACCGTCCCACGCCAGCCCCATTCGGTTTGAGGGTTTGCGCTCACGCTGTTCGCAGGAGGACCGCCCCATGACGCTGGACAACTGGCTGATTATCGTCGGGATGGTGGCGCTGCTGGGCGTGAGTCTGGCCCTGATCAGCGTGGCGCTGGGGCGCTTTATCGGCTTGCAGATCGGTGCGGGCAGGGTGGCGCTGGCGCTGCTGGTGGGCCTGGCGCTGCAATTCGTGTTCGAGACGCAGGTGGTGTGGGGCAGCGAACACCACAGCCTGCTGCTGCTGTCGCTGCAATTCGGCATCCTGGTGCTGGTCACCATGCTGTTCCTGGTGGTCTCGGAGCTGGTGGTGCCGCAGGGCAGCCTCCCGCCCGTGGGCCAGTGGCCGAAGGAGGTCCGGGGGGCCTGGGCACGCTTTCGCCGCACCAGGACGCTGCTGGGCGTCGCGGGGCGGCGGGGCCTCAACCCGCTGAGCGCCCGCACCCGCGCCGCGTTCCGCAGGCACCCTGACGGGCAGGCGCAGCAGGTGCGGCTGGCCTTGCAGGAGGGGGGCGTGACCTTTGTGAAGCTGGGGCAGGTGCTGTCCACCCGGGCGGATCTGCTGCCCGCGCCGTACCTGCGCGAACTCGCGCAGCTTCAGCAGCAGGTGGCCCCGGCTCCCTGGTCCGAAATCCAGGACGTGCTGGAAAGCGAGCTGGAAGGGCCGCTGGAACAGTTCTTCGCCGACTTCGATCCTGAGCCGCTGGCCGCCGCCTCCATCGGACAGGTTCACCGCGCCGTGCTGAGAAACGGGCAGCGGGTGGTGGCGAAAGTGCAGCGCCCCGGCATCCGCCCGGTCGTGGAGCGCGATCTGGATATCGCTGAGCGTCTGGGGCAGATGCTGGAAACCCGCACCGACTGGGGCCGGAAGATGGGAACGGCGGCGCTGACCGCCAGTTTTGCCGACGCCCTGCGCGAGGAACTGGACTTCACGGTGGAGGCCCGCAACATGACCGCGCTGGAGCGGGCGATGGAAGCGCACCCGCCCGCGCAGCGCCTCACCGTCCCGCAGCATGAACCGGCGCTGACCACGCCCCGCGTGCTGGTGATGCAGGAACTGGACGGCGTGACCCTCAGCGACGGGGGGGCGGTGGCGGAACTGACGATAGATGGGCGGGCGCGCGCGGCGCGGCAGATCTTCACCTCGGTTCTGCGGCAGATCACGGTGGACGGCGTGTTTCACGCCGATCCCCACCCGGGCAACATCATGCTGCTGCGGGACGGGAACCTGGGGTTGATCGACATGGGGTCCGTGGGCCGCATCGACCGCGAGCTGCAAGCGGGTCTCCAGCAGATCATCCTGGCCGTCGAGTACGCGGAGCCGCAGCAGCTCACCGACGCGCTGCTCCAGACGCTGGGCCGTCCCGAACACCTCGACGAGCCCCGGCTCCGGCGGGCGCTGGGCCGCTTTATCGTCACTCGGCTTCAGCAGGGGGAGCGGGCCGACATCGCCATGTTCAGTGACCTGCTCCAGATTGTGACGGCGCACGGCCTGCACGTTCCTGCCGAACTGGCCGCCGCTTTTCGCGCCATCGCCACGCTGGAAGGCACACTGGCGCTGCTCGATCCGGGCTTTGACATCGTGGCGGAGGCCCGGCAGGTCGCCTCCGCGCAACTCAAAGAGGAACTGGCCCCGCAGAACGTCCGGCGGGCGCTGGAACGGGAACTGGTGGCGGCCCTGCCCATGCTGCGCCGCCTGCCCCGCCACGTCGATCAGCTCGCCTCGGCGCTGGGAGAGGGCCGCCTGAGCGTGAACGTGCGGCTCTTCAGTGACGCGCGGGATCAGGCGGTGGTGGGCGAGTGGCTGCGTCAGGTGCTGCTGGCTTTTCTGGCGGCGGTGCTGGGCCTGATCGCGGTGGGCCTGCTGGCCCTGCCGGGCGGCCCGCGCCTGAGCGACGCGCTGACGCTATACCAGCTCCTGGCCTACAACGCGGGCCTGGTCAGCACCATCATGGTGTTGCGCGTGCTGTTCGTCCTGTTCCGCCGTTAGGGCTGAATCTGGAAGGAGCCGGAATTTTGTTCAAGTCGCTGGAGAGGTCGCTGAACGCGTACCGGACAGGACTTGCGAAAACGCTCGTTTGAGCAATAGTTTTGACAGGCCGATGGAGTGCATCTTTCCAGGTTGCGAAACGCTGTTACATAATGCTTTATCCTGGCAACACGTTTTCGCAACCCTGGAGGCCCCATGTGAGTCGGTTATGCCCGCGTCAGCAAGCAGCAGGATCAGGACACCGCCGCTCAACTCCGAGCACTGGAGGCCGCCGGGGCAGAGCGCGTGTTCACCGAACACGCTTCGGGTGGCCGCTGGGATCGCCCCGAACTTCATAAGATGCTCGATCAGCTCCGCGCCGGAGATACGGTCATCGTCTGGAAGCTGGATCGCATGAGCCGCAGCCTCAAAGACGTCCTGCACCTGATGGAGCTGCTGGGCGAGCGGGGTGTGGGGTTTCGCAGTCTGACCGAGGCGATTGATACCACCACCCCGGCGGGCCGGATGATGATGCAGATGGTGGGGGCCTTCGCGGAGTTCGAGCGGGCCATGATCCGTGAACGCACCAAAGCAGGGTTGGAAGAAGCCCGCCTGGCCGGGCGTGTCGGGGGCCGCAAGCGCAAGCTGCTGCCACATCAAGAGCAGGACATCCGCGAATCGGTGCAATCCGGGCAGCGCACTGCGGCGCAGTGCGCCCGATTGTTTGGAGTCCACCCCAGCACCATTACCCGACTGTTGCAGCGCCAGAGCTGAGGCCATGCCCGTCGAGTTTCTGACCGACCTCTGTACCGGACATCTTTCCTTTAAACCCCGTCTGGCATGGGAAATGGAGTCCTCAGCAGCTTGATCAGGCAAAGCAACTCGGGCAGCATCCAGCGCAGCGCATGGCCGAGACGTTCGGCGCCGTACCGCACCAGGCTCATGGCCGCCCGGCCATGAGCCTTCACCTTGACTGGCCCCTGTGCCTGGAGCCACACGCCCACCCGCAGGCCGCTCACCCACGCCAGGATGACCAGCCCGAAGAGACGTTCCAACCGTTCAGGGCGAGTGATGCCCGTGCGCTCCAGGTCAAAGCCGCGGACCTTGAGGCTCGCGAAGGTGCACTCCACGGTCCAGCGCGCCCGGTACAGCACACAGGTGTCCCAGACGCTGAAATCCGTTGCGATGGCCACCAGGTCCCCTGCAGGGGACCTGGTGGCGACGACTTGCATCACCTCACCGTAGACGTTGGCCCGTTCCGCCAGGCACCGCACTTCCCCAACGTTCAGATCACCGAACCACTCGTCCACGCGCAGCTCGTCGATGACGGCGTTTTTTCGGATGCGGATGGCCCGTTTGATGTTCTTGCGCCTCAGAAAGCGGAACCACTCGCCGCCGATGAATGCTCGGTCGGCGCCCAGGCCCTTCCAGCGGGCCGCTGGAAGGGCCTGCAACAGTCGTGAGACCAGCTGAATACACTTCACGGTGCCGCTGTTGCCGTCATGGTCCAGCGCGGCCCAGACGAGTGGCACGGTGTACCCGTGGAGGACGACGCCAAGGACCAGGAGATTCAGGGGGGATTCCCCACGTTCCCAGGTGCGGGCAGGCGTCCTCATGGGCGTCCGTTCTGCCCAAGAAGGTGCGGTCCAGGCTGAGCAGCAACTTCCCTGGAGGCAGTCAGGCCAGGAGAAACGCCAGGAAGCCGGGCTCTGTGAGCTGAGGATCCCGGCAACCTCGTTCCACCCGGCGTTTCTTCGCTTCGATGGAACTCGTGCCGGGGAGATGAGCACACAGGTCACTCTGATTCACGCTCCTGGCCGTGACCATCGCGAAGACGATGTCCCAGGGCACGCTGCAGCGTGTCGTGGCGCAGGAAAGGGACGCAGGCTTTGAAGTGGCCCTTCAGTTCGCTCCGCTGGAGGTCGGCGGGTTTTGGCGTGGGTACACACCCAAGACACCGCCATTTGTCGTGCCGGTTCGCAACCAGTCACACGTTCAGGGATTTGCCGTCCAGCACATTCTCAATATGGAGTTGTCCGGTACAGAGACGCTCGCCTACATGACAAGCACGTTGACTTCCTGATCGTGGCCCTGCCGGACCACCGCCCCGTGGCGGCCATCGAACTGGACGGCCGGATTCACGACAACAGCCGACAGCAGCACCGCGACGCGGTCAAGGACACGGCGTTCCAGTGTGCCGGGCTGCCCCTGCTGCGCGTGCGCGCCGAGCAGGCGCACACCCCGGCCAGCTTGCAGGCGCTGCTGTGGCCGCACCTGCACCCCACTGAAGAAGCTCTGGCCCACGCCTGACCTTTAGCCCAAATGAAGTCCCCCCAATTCAGAGCGTTGTGAGATTCTTCCGGTCATGCTGGCCGCATGACGTCGGACGGACGCTCCCAAAGGATCTTTACGGACCTGAATGCGGGTGAACTGGTCCAGGCCCAACTGCGCCTGGTCCAGCGGTTGGCGGCCATTGAGCGGGCCAGCGAGGTGTGTGAGGTCCAGTTGCGGATCATGGGCGTGGCCCTGGAGGTCCGGGACGGCGAGACCAAGGGCCACACGGACCGCGTCGCTGCATTGGCCATGCGGATGGCTGAGGCCCTGTGCTGGTCGCCCTCGCAGACCCGGGCGCTGCGCTGGGGGGCGTACCTGCATGACATCGGCAAGATCGCCGTGCCCGACGCGGTGCTGCTCAAGCCGGGCCGGCTGAGTGCCGACGAGTGGGCGGTGATGCGCTCGCACGTCGAGGAGGGGATCAGGACGGTGGCCGCGCTGGGCGAACTGCCGGACGTGACCTTGGACGTGGTGCGCGATCATCACGAACGCTGGGATGGGGGCGGCTACCCGGCGGGCAAGGCGGGCCGGGAGATCAGTCTGGCGGGGCGGCTGTTCGCGCTGTGCGACGTATACGACGCGCTGATCAGTGCGCGGCCGTACAAGGCGGCGTGGACGCATGAGGCGGCGCTGGCGGAGATCGAGAGGCAGGCGGGGCGGCACTTCGATGCGGTGCTGGCCGGGGTGTTCGTGGAACTGCTGCACGCGGAGGCGTCAGTGGCGTGGCCGGGGCTGTGCTGAGGGGGGCCGTGCCTCCGGGCAGGGCTCGACGAACTCGAAGTCCAGCCAGTATTCGGCGGCGTCCCAGTCGGCCGGATTGAGGTCCACCACCCAGGCCGCCCAGGCTTCAGGCCTGATCTCCTCGTGGCAGCCCAGATAGTCGGCCAGGGCCGTGCGCTCCTCAGGCGTGGGGACATCATCCGAGAGGCTCTGATCGGCGGCGTATATCCGGGCGAGCTGATCGGCGATCTCGGCGACAGTGAGGGCGGCGGGGTGCATGGGGGCAGTGTACTCAGGGCGTGCCTGGGCAGTGGTCAGCTCCAGGTCTTCCAGCAGCAGGCGCAGCTGTTCTGTGTTGGCTCTGGCGTGAGCGTCGCGTTCCATAACGCGGGGCATCATGACAGGTGAGTTCCTCGCGCGAACCCGAGAATGCCGCCCCTCCGCACCCAAGCGTGGAAACGCCTGCAGCATGGATTGCGGGCCGCAAGACGAAAGTGACCCACAGCGCAGGACTTCGGCGGTGGGTCCCGCCCGTCAGGAACGCCGAGGAGGACTGGGCCTTCGCTGCATCACCCGGAAGAGCAACTCCTCCCCCGCAGCAAACTGGAAGACCGGGCCGCCGCTGAACAACACGATCAGGTCCAGTTCAAGCGATTGCCCTGCGTCGCTGGCGCACCGGGTCATCCACTGAATCACCTCATCGGCTGTGGAGCAGTACTGGCGTTCGAGCGTGGTGAAGGACGGATTCATGCAGCGGGCGTACCAGACTCGCCCGTCTGCCAGGGCAGTTCCTCTGAGCGTTTGGAGCGCTTCGTCCAGATTCATTTCTCCCAGGCTACCCTCTGCGCGTGCGGGCCGTCCAGGAACGGTGCGGCGTGGCCCTCAACGAACAGGGCAAACCGGTTTTGCTGCACTGGCGTCACCGGACCTCCCAGGTGACGCGCGAGCACGATGCGTACCGGGCTGGGGGCCGCTGGTGGCTGGGAGAGCCCTCGCGGGACTGCTGGGTGTTGGATGGTGGGGCGCTGACCGTGGAAGTCCACCGCTTCGACGAGACGGATCCACCGCAGGAGATCAGCGGATGGTGGGTGGCCAGAGTGCAGAAGATTAAACCAAAAGAGTCCCACCCCACTGCGCCTCGGCGTGGGCAGGTGAGAGCCTTATTTTCTATCGGCTTGCTGCCCGCTCCAAGTTCAACGCCAGCAGCCGGGCCAGCAGTTCATCCTCGGCGAGCGGCCACTCCCAGCCATAGGCGGCGGTCACCGCCGAGTCCAGGCGGGCGTGGGCGGTGACCAGGGCGGCCACCGGATTGGCGGCGTCCGGCGTCTCCTGCAGGTGCCCTACCTCGTTGTAGAGACCCGTCAGCGTGGCTTTCGGGTCCTGGGTCAGCAGATGCCCACGCACCTGCACCACGTAGCGCGCCCACTTCTCGATGTCACTGCGCTGCTCGGCGGTGGTTTCAGGGAAAGGGAAGGTCTCGAACGTGGTGGATGGGGTGTAACGCAGATCGTTCCCGACGCCCATATAGGTGCCCTGCGCTCTGGCCCAGACCCGATGAATGCTGGACGCGAGAACGCCGAATGTAAAGTCATCATCGCGGGCGATAGAAACCACCTGGCTGTCTGGCAACGTTCCAGCAGGGAGCCAGACCGGGAGTAGATGCTTTGCAACACGGGGAATACCGATGAAGCGTGGCAGGGCACTTGTCGCCTGCTTCAGCTCGGTACCCGCTCGTCCCAGTTGCCACCAATAAGTCCGTCGGCGGCGGTCGTTGTTCTTGTCGCGCTCAGGTTTGATTTTCTCTCTCACATACTCGAAAGGCGCGAGGTACCCAGCCGCCTGAGATTCAGTCATCAAGTCAAAATCGATGATCCACTTCCCACCGGGTAGTTGGCTGGAACCATGCCCGACACCACTGAAATGAGAGCGTCCGGGGCCTATCCCCGGACGTGTCAAAAGAGCTCCCACTCGAGAGTTTCGTCTGTCAGAACCCCGCCTGTCCAGTCCAGC
>NZ_VDMO01000038.1 GCF_006335125.1 Deinococcus radiopugnans ATCC 19172 | reverse complement strand
ACCGCCGGGAGCCGAAAGGCAGGCGTCTAGGCTGTGGTTCATGACTGGGGTGAAGTCGTAACAAGGTAACTGTACCGGAAGGTGCGGTTGGATCACCTCCTTTACTTCGCTCCGCACTGCTTGTTCAACCCTCTCCGAGGGTTTGATTTCTCTGCCTCAGCGCCCCCAACACCCGTTGGGGGCGCTGCGCTGTTTTGTGGTGAGCGTCTGATACGCGCAATTGCCGGGAAGCGGGTAAACTCTCCCCATGACTTCTGAACCCTCAGCCGCTTTTGTCCAGGCCCAGCAGGACGTGCAAGCCCTTTCCAAGAAGCCCGGCAACGACGTGATGCTCAGGCTCTACGCGCTGTACAAGCAGGGCAGCGTGGGGGACGCCGGACCTGACCGTCCAGGCGGCTTCGATTTCGTGGGCGCGGCCAAGTACGATGCCTGGAACACCCTGCGCGGCAAGTCGCCTGAGGAGGCCCAGCGCGAGTATGTGGAGCTGGTCCGCTCTCTCCAGGCCGGAGGCTGAAGTAAGCTGGGCGGGTGACGGATTCCCCCGTTTCCGAAGCTGGCCCTGCCGCGGTCAGTTCCCCTTCCGTGCTGGCCCCGGCCAAGGCGCGAATGCGGGAACTGGCCGCCGCTTACGCGCAGGCGCTGCCAGGGCTGGACACCCACAGCCTGATGGAAGGGCTGGACGGTGTCACCCTGACGTTCATGGCGATGGGGGACCGCGACGGCGCGTATGACCCTGAACACCGGGTGATTCTGATCAACAGCCGCGTGCGTCCCGAGCGGCAGCGCTTCACCCTAGCCCACGAGATCGGGCACGCGTTGCTGCTGGGCGACGACGATCTGCTGAGCGATCTACACGACAACTTCGAGGGTGACCGACTTGAAGAGGTCATCGAGACGCTGTGCAACGTGGCGGCGGCGGCCATTCTGATGCCTGAGGAACTAACCGCCGAACTGCTGGCCCGCTTCGGCCCCAGCGGGCGCGCACTGGCCGAACTGAGCCGCCGTGCCGACGTGAGCGCCACCAGCGCCCTGTACACCCTGGCGGAGCGAACCGAGGCCCCGGTGATCTATGCCGTGTGTGCCGTGGCCCGTATCGACGCCGGGCCAGGCGAACGCAGCGACGAGCCGCCCGCCGGCAAGGCCCTGACCGTCCGCGCCAGCAGCCCAGCCCCCGGGGTCAAGTACAGCCTGCGCCCCGGCACCGTGATCCCCGACGATCATCCGGTGGCGGTGGCGCTGGACACCCGCATTCCCATCGCTCAGGACAGCTACATTCCCTTCCGCTCTGGACGCAAGATGCCCGCTTACGTGGACGTGTTTCCGGAGCGCAACCGCGCCATGGTCAGCTTCGCCCTGCCGGTCAGACCCGGCCCAGCCGAAGCTGTGCGGGAACAGGAGGAGGTCTGAACCCACGCCACGGCCTGACCTTCGGCTTCCCGGTGCCGGGTGGGCAGCGGACAGCCAGCGGCTGGCAGGTGACCTGGAGCGGCACGGGGGTCATGGGCATCCTGAACGTCACGCCGGACAGCTTCAGCGATGGCGGGCAGCACATCAGCCTGCCGGCGGCCCTGGCTTCGGCCCGCGCGATGCGGGAGGCGGGCGTGCTGGTGCTGGACATCGGCGGCGAGAGCACCCGCCCCGGCGCTGAGCCTGTGCCCGCCGAGACCGAGCTGGACCGCGTCCTTCCCGTCGTCCGGGGACTGGCGGACGCAGGCGTGCTGCTGAGCGTGGATACCCTTAAACCAGAGGTGGCGCACGCGGCGCTGCGGGCGGGGGCGCATCTGGTCAACGACGTGGGCGGCCTGCGCGACGCCGAGATGCGGCGGGTCTGCGCCGGGGCGGGTGCGCCGGCCTGCGTGATGCACATGCAGGGCGAGCCGCGCACCATGCAGCACAGGCCCCGCTACGGCGACGTGGTGGCCGAGGTCTTTGGCTTCCTGCGCGAACAGGCGGCGCTGGCGCGGGGGGCGGGTGTCCCGGATGTGCTGCTCGACCCCGGGATCGGCTTCGGCAAGACGCGGGAGCACAACCTCACGCTGCTGCGCGCGCTGCCGCAGCTCACGGCGGGACCGGACGGCGTGCTGGTGGGGGTCAGCCGCAAACGCCTGATCGACCACCTGGCAGAGGTGCCTGTGGCCGCAGACCGCGATCCCGGCACGCTGGCGTTGCACCTGCACGCGGCCCGCACCGGCGCGGCGCTGGTGCGGGCCCACGCGGCGGCGGCGCACGTGCAGGCGCTGCGGGTCCAGACGGCGCTAGACTCGCCGGAATGAGGCGGGCAGCGTTGGGGGGGAGGAGAGCATGAGCCGGGTGGTCCTGGAAGGGCTGGAATTTCACGCCCGGCATGGCGTGTACGCCACCGAGGGGGTGCTGGGGGCGCGGTTCGTGGTGGACGCTGAGCTGCACTACGCCTTCGCCGGCCTGCCCGACGACCTGAGCGCCGCGGTCAATTACGCGGCCGTCTACGCCGCCATTCAGGAAGAGGTGACGGGCCGGCGCTGGCAATTGATCGAGGTGCTGACTGACCGCATCGCCCGGCGTCTCCTTCAGGATCAGCCCAAACTGGCCCGCGTGACGGTGCGCGTCCACAAGCCTTTCGCCCCGCTGCCCGGCGTGTTCCGCGACGTCTTCGCCGAGCTGACGCTGGAGCAGCCTGCGCCTTGAGTGCCCCGCGCGGCGCGGAGGACGCCTACATCGCCCTGGGCGCGAATCTGGGCCAGCCGCTGGAGACCCTGCGCTGGGCCGTGACCGAGGTGGCGCGGCTGGGCGAGGTGCGCGGGGTCTCGGGGCTGTACCGCACGGCCCCCGTCGGCGGCCCGCCCGGGCAGCCGGCCTACCTGAACGCCGCGCTGTGCCTGCGGACGGACCTACCGCCGCTGGAATTGATGAGCGCCCTGCACGCCGCCGAGGCCCGCGCCGGACGGCAGCGCCGCGAGCGCTGGGAGGCGCGGGTGCTGGACCTCGACCTGATTGTCTACGGGGACCGGGTGGAGGCCGGCCCACCTCTGACGCTGCCGCACCCGCGCGCCTGGGAGCGGGCCTTTGTGCTCGCGCCGCTCTCGGACCTGAATCCGGAGTTGGCCTCGCCGCAGACCGGGGAAACGGTGGCCCACGCGCTGGCCCGGGCGGACCGGTCAGGGCTTCAGCTACAGGCGGCGAACTGGCTGCGGCCTTCATGAATCCTGCCGTTATGAATCTGGCGGCTGCCCACCGTCTGCCGGGGACGGCGGCGCTATGCTACGGAGCGATATGAGCGAACTGACCTCCAACAAACGCCATGGCGGCCTGGGCCGCGCGCTGCTGTGGGTGGCCATCGTGCTGACCGTGGCCCTGCTGGGCTTCGTGACCGCCGTGGCCGTCCGCAGCAATCCGATCTACAGTGACCGCGACGCCAACGGCGTCAGCAAGTACAAGTTTATCGAGGAATGCCGCGAACTGCTGGAAGACACCGACAAGCTGACGGTGGGGGCGCAGGGCCAGTCCATTCCCCTGAAAACGCTGGTGGAACAGAGCGCTCCGCTGGGCAAAAACGATGAGCTGCGCGCCACGCTGGAGGCCGAGCCGGCCCAGATCATCCGCGCCACCGAGAACGTCGAGGGCGGCGGCTGGACCCTGACCGCGCCCGCCACCATCGCCATTCACAGCGGCTCCGGCACCCGCGCGCTGGGACAGCTGCCCATGCAGTGCAGCCACGTCAAGGGCCGGGAAACGCAGGCGCAGTTGCAGTTGCCGGGCCAGTAAGGCCTCCGGCTTGCCGGCCCCCACCCTCTTCCCGGCGGAGAGGGTTTTTTTTAGAGCGTTCGTCAAAAGTGCTGTTTGCTTTTGACCGAACGGAGTGAGTGAATTGTGCTGAGTATTTGGGAGAATGGAGGCATCAGAAGTCTTTTTTCTGATGCCTCCATTCGGACAAATGCTCTAGACCGGGCTTTCTGACCTTCTCCTTACGGGCGGCTTCACATCACCACGTCCAGGCCGCTCAGGCACTCTTCGGCGATGGCGCGGGCCAGGGGATCGCGGGTGCTGCGGGCGTAGCTGACGCCCAGGTGCAGGTGGTTCTGGCCGCCGGGGCTGCCCACCAGCGCCAGGGTCTGGTAAAAGGCCAGGTGGGTGTGCGCCAGCAGCACGTCGCGGGTGCGCTCGGGCGGCAGGGTCCGCAGCAGGCTCAGGGCCTCCTGATACGCGTCCAGGGCGCGCGGCTGATCGCCTTCCACCGCCCACTCGCGCCCCAGTTGCAGGGACCGGGCCGCCGTGAGATACGCGCTTCGCATGGCGCAGAGTCTAGCGTGAGCGCGGCGTGCGTGCAGTTTGCGCTATCTCTGGGAACCGATGACCCCTGATCTCCAGCCGCCTGCACGGCCCGCCGCCTCGCTGACCTTGCCCCTGCGGCTGCCGTATCCGGAACTGTCGCGCCTGGGCACCGCCTGGGCGGCGGGGCAGACCTTCACGCTGCCGCTGCCGACAGCGCCCAGCCTGCGCGTGACGAAGCTCCAGTTCAGCGCCGCCGGGCCGCGCCTGAACGTCACGCTCTCGGTGCAGAGCAGCGGCTTGCTGGGACTCAAGGCCACCTTCGATCTGTCTGGAAGGCCGGTGCTGGACGTGGCCGGACAGGTCCTGACCCTGGAAGACATCGCGGTCAGCACCCACAGGGAAGGTCTGAGTGGCCGCCTGATTGGCCTGCTGGCCGACGCCCGCGTGACCGCCTACCTGACGCGGCTGGCGCGGGTGGACCTCGGTCCGCGGCTGGCCGCCTTGCAGGCCCAGGCGCAGGCCCGTCTTCCCTTCTCGGCCCTGGAGAGGACCGAGGTGACGGGCACGGTCACGCACCTGGCCGTGACGGGCCTGGAGGTCACGCCCGACGCCCTGGTGCTGATTGCGGCGGCGGGTGGGGCGTTGCAGGTGACGCTGAAGGATGGACGGCTCCTGCCCCGGTAGCCTGCGCTAGCCTGGGCCGATGAGCGATGCCACCCCCGCAGGCCATCCCAACTGGGCCACGCTGACCGAGGACGCTGCCCAGCCCTGGGCCACGCTGGAAAGCCGACAACTGGTGGACGGGTACCGGGTGGTGCTGGAAGACCGCGTGCAGGTCAGGCCCGGCGTGGAGACGCTGTACCAGTACCGCCCGCGTGGCCCCCGCGCCGTGTTCGTCCTGCCGGTGACGGCGGCGGGCGAGGCGGTGCTGATCCGCCAGTACCGCTACCCGCTGCGCGCCACCGTCACCGAGGTCGTCGCGGGCGGTGTGGAACGCGGCGAGAACCTGCTGGACGCCGCCGCCCGCGAGCTGCTGGAGGAAGTGGGCGGCGTCAGCCACGACTGGGTGCCGCTCCCCGGCTTCTACCCGCAGCCCAGCATCAGCGGCGTGGTCTTTTACGCCGCGCTGGCCCTGAACGTGACCCTGGGGGCCACCCACCACGAGGACACCGAGACCATCGAGCGCGTGGTGCTGCCCCTCCAAGAGGCGTACCGCATGCTGGAGGCCGGGGAGATTCAGGACGGCCCCAGTGGCCTGACGCTGTTTCACGCGCGCCGTCATCTGGCCGAACGCGGGCTGCTGTAGAGGTCAGCGCATGTCTGAGTCACAGCTGCCTGACCCCTACACCACCCTGGCCGGGGAACACCGTCACAGCGCCGTGGTCGACAACAGCGAGTTTCTGGCGTTTGCCGCGCGGGCCGACACCCCGCAACAGGCGCTGGCCTACCTGGAGACGGTCCGGGCGCGCTACCCCGACGCCACCCACCACTGCTGGGCCTACCTGATCGGGGCCGAGTACCGCTTCAACGACGACGGCGAGCCGGG
Source organism: Deinococcus radiopugnans ATCC 19172 (assembly GCF_006335125.1). Taxonomy (NCBI): domain Bacteria; kingdom Thermotogati; phylum Deinococcota; class Deinococci; order Deinococcales; family Deinococcaceae; genus Deinococcus; species Deinococcus radiopugnans. Next base: position 16,133 of record NZ_VDMO01000038.1, on the reverse strand, counting down.
CGGCACGGCGGGTGCCCCGATGCTGCGGGCCATCGGCAGCCAGGGACTCGATCATGTGATGGCGGTGGTGGCACGCTATTACGGCGGCGTCAAGCTGGGCACCGGGGGGCTGGTGCGCGCCTACGGCGGCACGGCGGCGGAGTGCCTGCGGACCGCGCCCCGGCTGGAGGTCCGTCCGCGCCAGCCGCTGCGGGTGCGCGTGGCTTTTGCCCACCTCAGCGCCCTGTACCACCTGCTGGAGACCTTTGGCGCCGAGCGCGGCGCGGAGGAGTACGCCGCGTCAGGCCTGGAGATGGCGGTGGCCCTCCTGCCCGAGGACGTGGACGCCTTCACGGCAGCGCTGGCAGACGCGACGCGGGGTGAGGGGGCGGTGGAGGGCCGTTGAGTGGTGGAGCGCTACCCGCGCCGCCAAATCATATCGGCAGGGACATACGGCGTCAGAGTTCACGGTGGCGGTGTCGGCTGACGCGCTGGGCCGTATGAGCCTAGCGCAGCGTCAGATCATGGACGCAATGACTCACGGTGTCCCCCCGGAAAGGCAACCTTAAGAGGAGGCTCTGGGTCTGAGTTCCAGCCACTTTGCCTCTTCCAGCACCCGGGCATAGAGGTCTGAATACATCTGGGCCTGTCGTTCATAAGTGTAATGGGCGGCAACTTTGTCCAGCGCAGCTCCCATCAGTGCGCGGGGCTGGGGATGGTCCAGCAGGAAGGCGATGCCAGCAGCCAGATCCGCCGCATCACCAAGACGGGCCAGGTAACCATTGACGCGGTGGTCCACGATGTCCGCTGGGCCGCTGCCATCAAAGCAGACCACGGGGGTGCCGCAGGCCATCGATTCCATGGCCACCTTGCCAAAGGCTTCTTCCAGCGAAGGCATCACCGTCAGGTCCGCTCCTGCATAGAGAGAGGCCAGCGCGCGGTCATCGTCTACCGGGCCGAGGAAATGGGTTCGCAGGGGCATCGTCGGCGGGGTCTGGCCGTGCAGTGGTCCGAACACCACCAGTTCCAGCGAAGTGGCATCTGGCCGCTGGGCCAGCAGTTCAGCGCTGCGGCGCAGTTCGCCGAAGCCCTTTCGGCGGTCATTCAACGGGTCCATGGCCCCAAAGAGAATCAGGCGCCGGTCTGCCGGCAGGCCCAGCCGCGCCCGCAAATGCGCCGTGCCCTGGTCACTGGGTTGAAACACCGTTGTGTCCAGGGCGTTGGGAATGACCACAGTGCGGCGTCCACCCAACAGCGAACTGCGCCGCGCCTGGTCGGCCAGCCAGTGGCTGAGGGCCACCAGGGTCATGGGATGGCCATCCCAGGCGCGAGACTTACGGCGGTGCAGTCGGCGTGAGTAGTCGTCGGGGTGTCTGGAGTTCAGGGCAGGACAGTTGCCGCATTCAGCCTCGAAGCGGCCGCAGTCCTGGGCGTAATGGCAGCCGCCGGTCATCGGCCACTGGTCGCGCAGGGTCCACACCAGCGGCGCCCGGATGCCTGTCAGGCTCTCGGGGCTCAGAAAGCCGTCGCCCACCCAGTGCAGATTCACCACATCGGGCTGCAGGGCATTGATCTGATGATGAATGGGAAGGCGCAGCGCGGCAGGCGAGAAGTAGCGTGACGGGCGCAGCCGATCCCGCACCAGCTGCTCAGTCTTTCGTGCCAGTCTTGAGGCCAGGGCCGGGCGGTATTCCGTCACCTCCGGGTCGTCGCTGACTTTGCTCTGCACCAGCATGGCCGAATCCGTATCAGCACGGGACTGCAGGGCCTGATGCAGCCAGTACGCACCCCGGGCCGCGCCACCCCCGAGGTCACTGCTGCTCAGGTGCAGCACCTTCATGGCGTGTGGGTTGTGGTGGAGCAGGCGAGGAAGAGGGTGGCGAGGGGAACTGTCATCGATGCCGATCATAGTCGGAATTGCGATATCTGAAAGTAGATGTGGGGGCTGCTGGGGCCGCCCACCTCCGGGATATTGACCTTTCCATAAGGCAACTTTCCTGTGGTGGACCTGCGCCGATAGAGTGTCGTCCTGTGCGGACCGGGCCGGCTTGGCGCCCTGCACGCCTAAAAGTGTCTGCTTCTGGACCATGACCGCTCTAAATTCGGCGCCTGGAGACGGCCGATTCCGCCGCCCCTCGCTTGTGGGTGAGGGGGAGGGAGGGATCGGCGGCTTCCTGTTCAACGGCCTGCCGGTACGCCCGCAGAAGATGAATCTGATCAGGCGGCAGTTCCTGGCGGATACACGAAATATTTACGCCTCAGCCGTCAATGTGGGCCTGTAGTGGAATAGGCAGGGCTAACCCTGGCGATAGACCAATCGGCTGAAGTCCAATCAACTGAACTCCCGAGCCCTGGTCTGAATTACCGGGCCTGCTGACCACCGGGACGGTAGATTTCTCTCAAGTGTGGAGCCGAAGGTGAGAACAGAGAGCAGGGGTTCTGGTGTGGAAGGGGAAAGAATGAAGGACGGAAGGAACAACACGGGAAAGGTCAAGTGGGTCAGGGGTATGGCGCTGGTGGTGCTGGGCACAGGACTGCTGATCGGCTGCAAACCTTCCGAACCGCCCAAGCCCCCCACGGGGCCGGAGAATCCGTATGCGGGCGGGGTGACGCATCCCTGGACGGGCACCGATCAATCGGGCAGCAAGCCGATCCGGAGCGGCGAGAACGTTCTGTCGGAGGTGGGGTACACCGTCGCCAGCAACGCCTGGGGGCCTATCGAGCTGGACCGGAGCAACGGCAGTGAGAAGCCTGATGACGGTGGGCCGCTCAAGATCGGCAATCAGACTTTTGCCAAAGGGATCGGGGTTCATGCGAACAGCCAACTTACGTACGCGCTGAACGGGAGTTGCTCGACATTTAGTGCCACGGTGGGCATCGACGCGGAGGTGGGGGCCAAGGGCAGTGTGGTCTTCCAGGTGTTCGGCGATGGCAAGCTGCTGTTCGACAGCGGCCTGATGACGGGGACGAGTGCGGCGCAGTCGTTCTCGAAGTCGGTGGCGGGGGTGAATCAGCTGAAGCTGGTGACGGATGCGGGCGACGACATCGCGTACGATCACGCCGACTGGGCCGACGCCAAACTGAGTTGCAAACTTCCCCCGGACCCGCCCCCCGCCAATTTCAATGTGGCGCTGGAGAGCCGCGACGGCGGCCCCTTCGCGGACCGCATGGTGTTCAGCCGCATCGGCTCGCTGAGCAGTCCGCCCGCCAACGGCGTGCACGACCGCGCCACCGTGCGCGTCAGGAACACCGGCAGCACGCCGCTGAAGATCACCGGTCTGCCCATCACAGGTCCCTGGACACTGGATTCCGGGCAGTCTTTCCCAGCCACCATTGCCCCTGGAAGTTCTCTGGACGTCCGGCTGCGTTTCGTCGCGCAGAGCGGCAAGTTCCATTCGGGCAGCGTGGGCGTGGCCGTTGACGGCCAGACCGCATCCGGCCAGTCCATCCAGCTGGCCGGGCTGTGGCAGAGCGAATCCGAGAACAACCGGGAGCCGTACCTGGAAGACATCGTTCAGACCGCGTTCGGCTTCAAGACTGTCTTTGCGCCCAGCAAGGACAACAATGCCTCAGACGGAATCAACCAGAAAGGCAGGGTGACTCCGCAGGGCGACGAGGTCATTGCCCCGTACTGGCAGCGGGCCGATGCCGGCAAGCCCGTGACCGTTCAGCAGCTGGCCGCCTACCACACCCAGGGGGACGCCGCGAAGTTGCGCTGGTTTACCAAGGGTGCATCTGACAGCAATACCGTCCTGATCCAGAAGGGTGTAGACGCCCAGTCGGTCCTGCCGCGCAGGGACGGTTCGGAAGAACTGGCGGTAGTCAGCTTCACGCCGTCGGCGCAGACGTTCGGGTTTAAGGTGGACAGCGAGAACAGCGACCCGACGTTGAACGATCAGACCAAAGACCGGAACAACAAGTGCCAAGACCCCTGCGGCCAGCATGTGCGGTTCTTCAAGGCCAAGGACCCGAGTGGCAACGTCATGCCCGACACCTACCTGCTGATCATGGATTACTCGGGCATCAACTACGACTACAACGACAACATCTACCTGATCAGTAACCTGAAGCCCGCGCCCATTCTGATCAACGTCGGTCTGGCGGGCAACGGGGCCAAGATCACCGATCCTGCGGGCAATGTGTGGGTCTCGGACCGGGACCGCAACGGTTACGCGCTGTTCACCCCCACGACAGCCAAGGACGAGCCGGCGGGCGGTCCCAATCCGGGCCTCGATATCCTCAAGACCGACTTCGATGATCTGTACCGCAGCTATCGCGGCAATGTGGGCAACGTGCCGCAGGCACAGAGGCAGATCAGTTTCAATCTCCCGCTGGAAAACGGGCCGCACACGCTCAAGCTGCATTTCGCGGATCTGGCGCATACCGAGATTGGCAAACGGATCTTCGACGTGACGGTGGAGGGCCAGAAGGTGTTGCCCAATCTGGACATCGTCAAGGACGCGGGCGGCGGCAACACGGCGCTGATCAAGACGGTCAATACGAACGTGACCGGTGGGCTGCTGACCCTGAACCTGAGTGCCTCGGTGGATTATCCTTCCATTGCGGGCATTGAGATCTTGCGCTGAGGAATGCCGTCAATGACCGGGGGCTGCGACAGTGCCTCAGCCACGTAGTGCCGGTCACGCTCATGACGTCGGGAACGGGAGGGGGAGAAAAGCGATGAACACCGCACCAAAGAGAACGCGACTGAAAGAACTGGGCCTCATCCTGCTGGGGATGGGCTTACTGATCGGCTGCTCGTCGCCAGACTCCCCAAAGCCCGAACCCACGGGGCCGGAGAATCCGTATGCGGGCGGGGCGACGCATCCCTGGACAGACGGCAATCAATCGGGCAGCAAGCCGATTCGGAGCGGCGAGAACTTTCTGTCGGAGGTGGGGTACACCGCCGCCAGCAATGCCTGGGGGCCTATCGGGCTGGACCGGAGCAACGGTAGTGAGCAGCCCGGCGACGGTGGGCCGCTCAAGATCGGCAATCAGACTTTTGCCAAAGGGATCGGGGTTCATGCGAACAGCCAACTTACGTACGCGCTGAACGGGAGTTGCTCGACGTTCAGCGCCACGGTAGGCATCGATGCGGCGGTAGGAGCAAAGGGCAGCGTGGTGTTCCAGGTGTTCGGGGACGAAAAACCGCTGACAAAACCCGTCAAATTGACGGGAATGGATGAGGGCGAGTTGCTCTCTGTCCCGCTTACGGGTGTGAATGAGCTGAAGCTGGTGGTCACGGATGCGGGCGACGGCTTCGAGTACGATCACGCCGACTGGGCCAATGCCAAGCTCAGCTGCCAGCTTACTGTGCCACCCGTCAACACCTATCAGTACACGTCAATCAAGCCACAGCCCAATACGGTGGCCGAGGCGCAGGGCAGAGTGGTGGGCGGCCAACTGTACGTGTTCGGCGGCTTCGACAGCCTCAAGAGCTGCTGCGTCCCCACAGACCGCGCCCAGCGGTACGATCCGGCTACCAACGTCTGGACCCCGCTGAGTCCCATGCCGAATGGGGGGGTGACCCACGCGGGCATGGCCACCGACGGCAAGGACATCTACTACGCGGGTGGCTACATCACCAATGCCAGGGGCACAGCTCAGATTTTCGGCACGAAGGCGGTCTGGCGGTACAACGTGGCGCTGGACACCTACACCCCATTGGCCGATCTGCCAGAGAACAGTGCCGCCGGGCAACTCGAGTATCTGGCGGGCAAACTACATTATTTTGGTGGTACTAATTCCGCACGCACTAGTGACTTGAATACCCACTATGTGCTGGACCTGAACAAGAACGGCACGACTTGGGTCCCTGCTGCAGACCTGCTGCAGGCCCGCAACCACCTGGGTTCGGCGGTGCTGGACGGGGTGATCTACGCCATCGGCGGCCAGACCGGGCACGACGAGAAGTTGAAGACGCTGAACACCGTCGAGGCCTACGATCCGGTCTCCAACCGCTGGGAGAAGCGGGCCGACATGCCTCAAGCCCTCAGCCACACCACCAACTCCACCTTCGTCCTGAATGGGCGCATCGTGGTGGCGGGCGGCGAGACGGCCCACGACAAACCCACCGATGGGGTGACCGCCTACGATCCGCGCAGCAACACCTGGACCGCCTTGACCCCCCTGCCCCAGCGGCGGGTGTCGGGCGTCGCGGCGCCGCTGGGCGACGGCTTCGTCTTTACCGGTGGCAACGTGCCGGACGGCGGCGGCACAAAGGCCGACGGCTGGCGGGCCAGCCCGGTCGCCGTCCCCTGAAGCTCTGCCTATCCCGCTCCACATCCGTCTCCAGACGATTTCCGCTCCTCCCCCTCCCCGACCTCAAAAAGGAACACACATGATGCAAAGCCCCCCACCCCGTCCCGATGCCGCCCACCGTGATCTTGAATTCCCGCAGGTGGTTCGTCTGCTGCGCCGCGCCGCCGTCCCGGTGCTGGGGGTCACGGTGCTGGCGGGGGTGGGCGCTTACCTGCTGTCGGGCCTGCAGCCCAAGGTGTATCAGGCCACCAGCACCCTGTTCACCGAGCAGGGCGGCGGCAGCAACGCGCTGGCCGACAGTCTGCTGCGGCCCTCGCCGTTGCCGCGCGGCGGACTGGAACAGGCCCTGCACAGCCCCGCCGTGGTCAAGCTGGTGGTCAACCGCCTGCGGTCCTCCGACATCGCGCCCGCCACGATTGCCAAGGTGAAACGCGACCTTGAAGCCGAACTGAGCGCGGGCAGCTTCAGCAAGTTGAAGGTGGCTCCCGATCCGAACAGCCCGAGCAACAGCAACACCGGCGTCGTCTACATCCTGACCGCCCGCGCCAACACCCCCGAACTGGCGCGCGTGCTGGCGAATTCCAGCGTCGCCGCGCTGCAGTTGTGGGACATTCAGCGTGCCCAGCGCCGTTCGGAGCAGGCCCGCGCCGCCCTGAAGCTGCAACTCGACGTGCTGGACCGCACCGCGCAGATCGGCGGCCTCAGCACCGATGATGTCAACCGTCAGGCCCGCGCGTCCATCACGCGCGATCTGGCTGTGATCGGGGCCTCTCGCCAGAGCGTGGCGGGCACCCTGGACGTGATTGCCGAGGCCGTCGACCCGGCCAGCCCCGTGTCTCCCAGGCCCCTGCGCACCGCCGCGCTGGCCGCCCTGCTGACCCTGCTGTTCGCTGGGGGAGGTGCGGTGCTGCTGGGCAGCCGCCGTCCAGTGGCCACTGGCGGGGAAGGGCTGCCCGAAGACGACTCGGCCCTGTACCGGCGCGAGGCCGCTGAGGCCCGCAATGTCACGTCCACGGTGCCGCAGCGCTGAGAATGGTGGGTGGGGCTGGAAAGGCGTCCCTGGAGAACTGTGTTTCGGGGACGCCTTCTTTCGCTGCACAGTCCGGACGAGTTGTTGTGCAGACCAGACCCAACAACGATGGGGCGGGTGCTAAGCGTTTGAAACTACACGGGCGGATCAACATCATTTCTTCATGAGCCGCAGCGCACTGGACTGTAGTTTCTCAACGGGAGCGCCTGAAACGTCCTGTGGGGCCACAGTTCTCTGTCACGGCGCGAGAATGGCAGAGGATCAGGTTGCTGACGCTGTCTTTACCCTCTTCAGGCTGGACTGGGTGATTTACCTATTGTTAGCGCCCATCTGATTTACTTCAGGATATAGGTGTCGGCCTACGTTCCATTGACGACCTCCCCCTGAATCCATCGTTCCATTCTGAATGTCCCTGCTTCCAACCCTCCGAGGAGAACCCAAGATGCCCCATACCCCAACCCTGCACGCCCCCATGCAAGTCGCTGTCGTGGGCACCGGCTACGTCGGCCTGGGCACCGCTGCCCTGCTCGCCTATTTCGGTCATCAGGTCATCGGCCTGGACATCGATCAGGGCAAGGTGGACATGCTCCGACGCGGCGAACTCCCGATCTACGAACCGGGCCTGGGCGAACTGATGGCGGAGTGCGGGGACCGGTTGCAGTGGACCACCGATTACTCGGCGGCCATTCCAGGCGCGGACGTGATCTTCATCTGCGTGGGCACGCCGCCGCTGCCCGGTGGACAGCCGGACCTGCGGTATCTGGCGGCGGCGGCGCAGGACGTGGCGCGGCACCTGAACGGCAAGATGCAGGTGGTGGTCAACAAGAGCACGGTGCCGGTGGGGACAGGAGACTGGGTGGCGCGGATCATCGAGGACCACGCCCCGGACTACAAGGAACACCAGTACAACGTGGTGAGCAATCCCGAATTCCTGCGCGAAGGCACCGCGCTGTTCGACAGCCTGTACCCGGACCGGCTGGTGCTGGGCGGCAACGACGGAGCTGGGGTGGCGCGGCTGCTGGAGCTGTACGCCCCGCTGATCGAGCAGGACTTCCAGGCCCCGGCGCATGTGCCCCGGCCCGAAGGCTACACCCGCCCGGAGGTGGTGGCCACCAGCCTGAGCAGCGCCGAGATGATCAAGTACGCCGCCAACGCTTTTCTGGCCCTCAAGATCAGCTTCGCCAACGAGATTGCCGGGCTGTGCGAGCGGGTGGACGCTGACATTGAGGAGGTTGCTCGCGGCATCGGCAGCGACGCGCGCATCGGGCGGCAGTTCCTGTCGGCGGGCGCCGGCTGGGGTGGCTCGTGCTTCGGTAAGGACACCTCGGCGCTGATCAGTACCGGCGAGGAGTATGGCTACGACATGCCGATTCTGCGCGCCGCCGTGGCGGTCAACCAGGGCCAGCGGCAACTGGTGATCGCCAAGCTGCAAAAGCACCTGCACCGGCTGCAGGGCAAGAGGGTGGCGGTGCTGGGCATGGCCTTCAAGCCCAACACCGACGATCTGCGTGACGCCCCGGCCCACGACACCATTGCCCGCCTGAACGAACTGGGCGCGACGGTGGTGGCGCACGATCCGGTGGCGATGCCGCGCGCCCGCCGGGAGTGGGGGCACCTGAGGTACACCGAGGCCGATTCTGCCGAGGACGCGATGATCGGCGCGGACGCCGTGATCCTGATGACCGAGTGGAAACAGTACACCGAGCTGGAATGGGACGGCGCGGTGCGGACCATGCGCCAGCCGCTGGTGATTGACACGCGCAATGCGCTGCGCTGCGCGCTGTCTACCGGCACGCTGGAGCAGATCGGGCGGCGCGGCCAGACTCCAGTTACGGTCCTGGGATGAACATCCTGCTGACCGGCAGCGCCGGATTTATTGGCAGTCACCTGACCGAACGCCTGCTGGCGGACGGACACACCGTGACCGGGGTGGACAACTACATCAGCGGGCAGCCGGAGAACACCGCGCTGTTCGCGGACCACCCGAACTTCAAATTCATTCAGGCCGACGTGAGTGAGGGCATTCCTTACCGAGCCGGGACCTTTGAGGGTCAGACGCTGGACTTCGTGCTGCACTTCGCCAGCCCAGCCAGTCCGCCGCACTACCAGCAGTTTCCCATCGAGACGCTGATGGTGGGCGCCCAGGGGACCCAGCACGCGCTGGAGCTGGCCCACGCGCACGGAGCGAGGTTCCTGCTGGCCTCCACCTCCGAGGTCTACGGCGATCCGCAGGTGCATCCGCAACCCGAGAGCTACTGGGGTCACGTCAACCCCAACGGCCTGCGCAGCTGCTACGACGAGGCCAAGCGCTACGCCGAGGCGCTTACCTTTGCGTACCACCGGCACCATGGCCTGGACACCCGCGTGATCCGGATCTTCAACACCTATGGGCCGCGCATGCGTCCCGACGATGGCCGAGTGGTCACCAATCTGGTCGTACAGGCCCTGGCCGGCCAGCCCCTGACCGTCTACGGCGACGGTCAACAGACCCGCAGCTTCCAGTACGTCACCGATCTGGTGAACGGCGTCGTGGCGCTGATGAACGCGGAAGAGTCGGACGCCGTGCATGCTCCGGTCAACCTGGGCAATCCCGATGAGTACACCATTCTCCAGTTTGCGCAGGTGATCCGCGAACGGATTGATCCGGCGCTGGAGATCATTCACGAGCCGCTGCCTGCCGACGATCCCCGCCAGCGCCGACCGGACATTTCCCGCGCGCGCGAACTGCTGGGCTGGGCACCGACAGTCGATCTGGACGCTGGCCTGGCCCGCACAGTGGAGGGTTTCCGCACGTCCGTGGGCGCTGTTCCGGCGAGTGTTGAACGGACCCCTGTCGCCGCCGAATGACGTCGCAAGCTGAAACGGCCAGCGGGGCTTTCCCACTGGTGTCGGTGGTCACGCCCACGCGCGGGCGTGCGGACCTGCTGATCTCACGGGCGCTGCGTTCTGCCCTGGCCCAGACCCTGCAGAACATCGAGATCATCGTGGTGATTGACGGCCCCGATCCAGTCACCGAGGCTGCGCTGGCCACCGTGCAGGACTCCCGGTTGCGCGTGATCGCGTTGCCCCACTTGGTGGGTGGCTCGGAAGCCCGCAACGTCGGGGTGCAGGCGGCGCGTGCCCAGTGGATTGCCCTGCTCGACGACGACGACGAGTGGCTGCCGCACAAGCTGGAAGCGCAGTTGCGGCTGGCACAGACGACGGTGCAGCCTCGCCCCATCGTGGCCTGCCACTGGATCATGCGGACCCCGCGTGGCGACACCCCCCAGCCGCCGCGCCTGCCGGACCCTCACGAGCCTCTGAGCGAGTACATGCTGGCGCGGCGCACCCCGCTGGAGCGGACCTGCGGCCTGGTCAGCACGATGCTGTTTACCTCGCGCGACCTGCTGCTGGACGTGCCGTTCACCCCGGGCCTGCCCAAGCACCAGGACTGGGACTGGCTGTTGCGCGCCGCCATGCTGCCTGGTGTGGGGGTGGTGTTCGTCCCCGAAGTCTCGGCCATCTGGTACTACGAGGAAGCGCGTCCCTCGGTCAGCACCCATCTGGACTGGCGGGCCTCACTGCGCTGGGCACGCCGGATGCGGGCGCGCGGCACCATGACCCGCCGGGCTTTCGCTGGGTTTTTGAACTCGCACATCGTGCCTGCCGCGCAGCAGCTGGGAGACCGCCAAGCCGCGCTTACCCTGCTGCCGCCGTTGCTGGCGGCCCGGCCCCGGCCCTTCGAGTTGGGCCTGTTCATCGCCAATTCGGTCCTGCCCACCGAGGTCCGGCGCCAGGGCCGCGCCCGTGTGGACCGGCTGCTCGGCCGTATTCGGAAGGGACAGGCCAGGACGGTTCAGGACCGGCCCGCCGCAACTCGGGGTTCGTCCGGGCAGATCCGGACGGTGGCGCTGATTGATCCGTTGTCCGGTGGACACCACGGCAGTTACGCCGCCACACTGGCGCGGGAACTGACCGCTCAGGGCATCCGGGTTCATCTGATCGGCCCCGCTCCATTTGTCGAGGAGGTCTGCCGAACGGTGCCGCAGGCCACCGGACACGTCCTGCCGCTCTTTCCAGGCAGCGGCCCAGACAGCGGCCCGGCGTACTACCGTCTGGGCCGACTGGCGCGGGACCGGGTGAACCTGCGGTTTCTGCGCGCGGCGCTGCAGCAGGCCGAGGAGGCGGGAGCAGACACCGCACACCTGCTGTGGCTCGACAGTTTCGTGCTGCCGCTGCTGGCTGCGCTTGCTCTGAGAGGTAATCGCCCTCCTGCCCTGCGGGCCACGCTGCACTGGGCCTACTTTCTGCGGGAGTTTCAGGGGGGCCGGCTCAGTCAGCCGGTTCACCGCCTGATGTTGCGGGCGCTGGGCGCGCTGGGGGTGCGCGTGATGATGCACTCCGGTGCGCTGACGCGGAGCATAGGTGCCGGGCGGCTGGACGCCGTGCCGCACCCCGCACATCCGCCACAGTTTCGGGCAGACCAGCGTGAACAGGTCAGGCAGGCCGTGCGCGAGCAACTGACCATTCCCCCCCAGGCCATGGTTCTGCTCGCCTTCGGCGGCACCCGGCACGACAAGGGCAGCGATCTGGCGCTGGACGCCCTGACGCTGCTGCCCCCCCACGTTCATCTGCTGGTGGTTGGCCCGACGCGCGCCTTCGACGCCGACGCCCTGCGCGCGAGGGCAGAGCGACTGGGGATCATGGATCGGCTGCACCTGCGCCTCGAACATGTTCCCGATGAGGAGGTGGAGGGCTTTTTCCTGGCCTCCGATGCCTGCCTGTTGCCGTACCGCAGAACCTTTGCGGGGCAGAGCGGACCGCTGTTGATTGCCGCGTCATTGGGATTGCCCGTGCTGGCCGCCGATGTGGGCGTGCTGGCTGAGACGGTCAACGCTTACCACCTGGGTGAATTGTTTGCCCCCGAAGACCCGGCGGCGCTGGCCCGCTGTGTGTTGGACTTCGATGCTGCCGCCTTTGCTCCCCATACGGCCCGCTTCCTGCAGGAACACACGCCGCAGGCGTTCGTGGACGCTGTGCTGCGAAGCTATCTGGGCCAGACGGATCACTGAGTTCTCTGCTGCCAGGATGATGTAGCTGGCCCACGCCCTCTTCCATCAAGAAGAGGATTGTGGAGAGTCCGCTGGGCTGGCCGTTCACCCGGCGTAATTCATACGGACCGCAGTGCAAGTGTTCGCTGCAATCCGACTGGGTGAAGAGGCAAACAAGACGGTCTGCGTGACAGGGAGAACCCCGGACGTGCTTTCCTAGATGCGGCGTCATTCAGCACAATCCATATTGCTGTGCCACAGGGTCATCATCAAAAGGCCCTCTCCATCCGGAGAGGGCCTTGGTGGTAGATTCAGTTCGGCAATCAGCGCGGTCCGGTGACCATGCCTGCGGCCTTGGCACGGCGTTCCCAGTCGGTGACGGCCTGTGCCAGCAGCTGCGGGTCTACGCTGCGGTTGGCAGCCTGAATGCGGGTGTTGTTGCGTTCCACACCGGCGGTAACGGACCAGTCCCAGCGGGCGTGAGGATTCTTGCTATTCGGAATCGTCCATCCCACGGTGTTGCCCTCGGCGATGACGGTGCTGGTGTCGTTGGGCGTCTTGCAATAGTTGCGCATGTAGAAGCCGGCGTCGCTGTCAGCGTCCAGCAGGGTGCCGTCGTTCAGCTTGCCCAGGGCCAGGATAGTGTTGCCCTGGATCTTCATGTGGTTGCCGCCGGCCACCGCGACGCCGTAGTTGCTCGTCTCGAGCACCGTGTTGCCCACGGCCTCGATGTAACCCGAGCCGCAACCATCGCCCATCATGATACCGCCACCACTGTACGAGGCGTCGGGCCGCCCGGCGAACGCACCGTTGATCAGGTTGTCATGAATGCGGATGGGGCTGCTGGGTGTGCCGTTGGAGGCGTAGATGTTAATCACGTCCTCGACATGACTCTGGCGCGCCGTGTTCTCCACCCGGTTCCAGGCGATCTCGGCCCCGCTCAGATCGCGCATCCCATTGAGCTGTACGAACTGGACCCTGTGGAACTTGTCCTGGAAACCACCGTTTCCGTCGCTGTAGCGGCCCTCGATGTCACGGGCCAGGTTGTTGCGGATGACGATGCTGACCGGCAGTCCCTTATTCCCCTGCCACTGATTCACATAGATGCCAGCTGTCTTTTCCATGTAGTTGTTTTCAATCAACAGGGAGACGATGCCCTCGGCGGCCAGGAAGCGCCCCGGAGTGCGGCTGCGGTCGTCGGGGTTCAGCCCATAGCCCTTGCAGTTGCGAACCGTCAGATTCGCCGAGGTCCATGAAGCGTCGATCAGATGGCCCCGTCCGCGCAGCGTGCAATTCTCCAGAATCACCGGCTCGGAAGTTTTAATCTTGATGGCCGCGACCGCAGGATCGTTGCTCAGGTATTCGCCGCTGTAGGTGCCGCCCTTGGTGATCACCAGCGGTCCACTGGGAGTGGCCGGCTTGGGGGCGGGTGCGGGAACGACGGGGACCGGTGTGGGGGCCGGGACAATCGGCACGGGTGCAGGGATCACGGGGGCAGGAACGGGCGCGGGAACAACAGGGACTGGAGTGGGCGGGATGGGTGCCGGGTCGCTGGGCTTGGCCGCCACCGTGCAGTCCACCAGGGTGGGATTTCCCCAGTCGGCATGATCGTGGGTATTCTTGTCGCCCGCGTCGGTAACCACCAGTTTGACTTCCTTGCGGCCCGCGATGTTGACCTTAATGCTCTTCGCGGCATCTGCGCCGGTCATCTTGCCGCTGTCGAACAGCTTGACGCTGTCGGCGTAGACCTGGAACACCACGCTGCCCTTGTTGCCTACCTCGTCGTCAATGCCTACATCGCTGATGAAGGTGCTGCACTTGCCGCCAATGGCGAAGGTCATCGTGGAATTGGCGTGCACGCCAAACCCGCTGGCGTACTTCTTGCCCTTCACGCTCATGGGGCGTCCGTCGTTGGCCTTGGCCTCACCCACGCTGGTGTTCCGCTCGATGGGTCCCCAGCCGTTGGTGGCCGAGGTCCAGGCCGCGTTGCTCAGCAGGTTGTTGCCCGCTTTCAGCGATTCCTGGCTCAACTTGGTGTCCGTTCCGTCGTCTGTCCAAGCGTAGTCCCCACCGTCGTCCATGCTGTCCTGCTCTGCTGGCGCCTGGGCGGCGGGCGGCGTGCCTCCGGTGAGAACCTGCTCCTCAGGAGTGCTGGGGCCTGAGCAGGCCGCCAGGATCAGGGGTGCACACCACACCAGCCAGCGCAGGGGGCGGGCGGCTTTGGTCATGGAGGTCTGGGAAGCAGTGGAGGGAATGGGGGACATGTGGTTTCTCCTGAGGCGTTTTGCTCGCCGACGACTGGATATGAGGACTGGCCTGGGTGGAGCGTGCGTGGACGATCTATAAAAAATGGCGGGGAGGGCAGCAGCGGGAGATTGCTCTTCTCTCTTGACAACACGCTACAGATTTAACCTGAACTTCATCTATGAAATATCCATAAATGAGATCTCGGCTTTGCTGGATTTCTAACACGATTAAGTCTTTTTGCATTGGAAGATGGGTGTATAGGGGGAGGGTATTCCCCTTAAATTCCTTTCCAGTGCGATATCTGTAAGAACTATTCTAGAATTCGACTCTAGATTTTGAAGGTCAGCCAATGACCCTTAATTACTTCCGAGTAAGGAAAGTGTAAGAATAGATATAGACAAAATAATTATTAGTTTTAGATTTTTTACAAGATTTTAATATTAGTATATTTTTTGGATAGATAGCATAGGTTTAATTTCTAGATTTAATAAAAAGTTTTGATAGTAATAATTTAGGAAATTTTTGAAGCAGATAAATCTACTTTTAGATTTATAGAATTAGTTATTTTAGGAATAAGCTCATTTCGGATCTAGAATTGTGTTGCTATGGTAAAATTCATCTCCTTCTCACATGATAGAATTCTCATCAAGATTTGTGATGTCTGCCTGCCCTCAGTGTCCTGTCGATGAATAAGTTCTATTGCTAAACGCTTGTTGTGGCGCCGTGACCTGCGCTCGCTGCCCTAAGAACTACCGGTCAGATTCATTTGCGAAGGTTTAACGTCTGACGCACTAACTTCTCTTTGATCGCTGCTGTTCTGGTGGCCGTGTGGGCACTGTGACAGGGCGTTGCCCTGCACCAAGTGAAGACGGTGCAGTAACAGGGCAACATCCTGGTGAACACCGTACTTGTCTGGTTCAGCCGTCTCTCAAGCCATCCCCGAATGAAAGGAAGCCGTCTCTGATGCCAAAGTCCAAATCTGCTGCCCTCACCCTGCTGTCTCCATCTCGCCTGCCCGTACTGGGCCTTGTGCTGACCGGCCTGCTGGCCGCCTGTAATCCAGGCAATCCCAAGCCGCCCATCCCAGAGCCCAAGCCGCCCACGGGAACCGAACTGCCCGCTGACGGTCTGAAGTTCAACTTCCAGCCCGCCGGTGTGACTGCGCCTGCGGGCTATACCGCCGACACGGGCGCGCCTTACAACGATGAGCGGGGCTACGGCTGGGTGGCCCAGACCGGTCATGCGCCCCTGGACGTGAGTGACAACGCGCGTGACCGTGTATCGGCGAGTGTGGAAGCGCGCCTGAACACCTTTATCCACATGCAGTACAACTCCAACGTCAGCGGTCCCGCTGAGCGGACGCCTGCCGCCTGGGAATACAAGATCGCCGACGGCACGTACACCGTGACTGTCAGCACTGGCGATGCCAGTGGCAGTCTGGACAGCGAGCATGCCCTGAACCTCGGTAGCTGACAACTTCATTTTTTAGTCGTCCCAGACGGCGGGAAGGTCACCTTCCGGTCTGTCCCTCGACAGAAACGAGAAATGGCGGTGTTTTGAGGTGTGAAGCCACCAAAACCCGCCGC
>NZ_VDMO01000037.1 GCF_006335125.1 Deinococcus radiopugnans ATCC 19172 | reverse complement strand
GACTTAAGGGATTTTTGCTGCCCAGGCGCTGCTATGACACTGTCGCCGAATTGCGCAAGGCCCTCTACGCGGCCTTAACGATTCTGGACGCTCAATTTATCTAAAAACTATTCGCGATCTACTTAGAAGGCGAAGGTCTCAGCCGGTACGACAACGCGCAGGCCCAGTTTGCCAGCGTGGTGGGTCAGGGAGGCGACCCACTCAGTCCCTTACGCGCAAAACTCAGACTGCTTTACCCAGGGATTTCCAACGTCATCCGTTATGAGGTCACCAACCCGGCGCCCATCCCCTGAAGGTTCCCCCATTCAGTGTCGCCGCCCACTCCGCGCCCTCTCCTGTCCCAATACAGTAGACAGTGGAGGTTTCACCCATGATGACCAGAATGCTGACTGTTTCGGCTCTTGCCCTCTCTTCCCTTGCCCTGGGACAGGCCGTGAAAGGCGCCGATCTGGATGTGACCAGCGGCGGCAAGGCGTATAGGAGCTATCTGGCCGCGCCGGCCAGCGCTACGCCCAAAGCCGCCGTCATCCTGCTGCACTCCTTTAACGGTCTGGAACAGGGCTACAAGGATCTGGTGGACGAGATGGCTGGGGCCGGGTACGTGACGCTGGCGTTGGGCTGGCAGACCTTCGAGAAGCAGCCCAGTGACGATGTAGTGAAGGCATTGGTGGAGGACGGCCTGAAAACCCTGGCGGCCCGCAAGGACGTGAACATGAACGCCGTGGGCCTGACCGGCTTTTGCGCGGGTGGACGCTACACCATGCTGCTGCTGCCGCAGATGAAAGGGTTCAAGTCGGGGGTGGCGTGGTACGGCTTTCCCGATTCGGGCGGCACGGCCACGCAGCCCAAAGCGCCCGCCGAATTCATCGGAGAGCTGACTGCGCCCATGCTGATCCTGCACGGCACCAGGGACCAGCCCAGCCCGATTGCCAGCATCTACGCCTACGCGCAGAAACTGGACGCGGCGAACAAGAACTTCAAGCTGACGGTGTATCAGGGCGAGCCGCACAGCTTTCTGCTCAAGGACGGCAAGATCGCCGACACCTACGCCAGCCGTGACAGCCGGCGCGAAATGCTGAACTACTTCGGCGATACACTGAAATAAAGGCCCGTCCCGGCCTGCCCAGCGCACCCACAACCCAGAGCAATTCCAGAGCAATCACCCGTCTGGACACGGCAGCGCTTTCAGACTTCAAGTTTGGGGCTAGACTGCGAGGCGAACGTCCGAATCTAACCGGCGTTCGTCTTTTCTCACTTTTTGCGGGGCGGGACGGACCTCTTCACGGTCTGTGGCCGCCCTGAAACAGAACCACAAGGAGCGAAATATGCCAACGATGCTGTGGGTGATCGTGGCGCTCCTGATCGGATTGGTCGGGGGGTTTGTCGGAGGGCAGTCGCGGGGCCTGCGGGAGCGGGCCGAAATCGACGACCGCCTGCAACGAGAAGCCCGCGCAGAAGCGGAGCGCATTCGCGCGGCGGCAGAAGCCGAGGCGCGGGGAACGCGGGAGCAGGCCGACCAGGCCAGACAGGACGCCGCCAGAAGAATTCAGGAGGCCGGAGAGCGTGAGGCGCAGGTCGCGGCGCTGGGCGCACAGTTCGGCGCGCAGCGCGAGGAGATCGCCAAATTGCGCACGCAGGCCGAGGCCGAGCGAACGTCGGCCAAGGCCGAGGTCACGCGGGAACGCGAGGCCCTGGCCGCCGACCGCAAGGAAACGCGGGCCGAGCGCGAGGAACTCAAGCGCGAGATCGAGCGCCTGAACCGCCGGGCCGAGCAGCTCGACGCGCGCGGCGACAAGCTCGATTCGCTGGAAGAACGGGTGGAGGAACGCTCGCGCATTCTGGCCGAACACGAGGCGGATCTGGCCGAGCGGGGCCGGGCCATTGACCTCAAGTTGTACGAGGTGGCCGGCCTGACGCCGCAGGCCGCCCGCGACGAGATCATGGGCCACCTGGAAGAGGAGCTGGAGGAAGAGAAGGCCATCCGGGTCAAGGCGATGCAGGAGCGCGCGGCGGCCGAGGCCAAACGGCACGCCCGGCACGTGATTGCCCAGGCCATTCAGCGCAGCGCCTCCGAAACGAGCGCTGCGCTGAGCGTGTCGGTGGTGCCCATTCCCAACGACGCCATGAAGGGCCGCCTGATCGGGCGCGAGGGCCGCAACATCCGCGCCTTCGAGGCGCTGACGGGTGTCGATCTAATTATCGACGACACCCCCGAGGCGGTGATCCTGTCCAGCTTCAACCCGGTGCGGCGCGAGGTGGCCAAACACGTGCTGGACGCGCTGGTGGCCGACGGCCGCATTCACCCCACCCGCATCGAGGAGATGGTGCACAAGGCGCAGGATGAGATGAAGACCTTCATCCACGCGCAGGGCGAGGAAGCGGCCATCGAGGCGGGCGTGATGGGCATCAAGCCGGGGCTGACGCAACTGCTGGGGCGCATGTACTTCCGCACCAGCTACGGCCAGAACGTCCTGAAACACAGCATTCAGGTGGCGCACCTGACCGGCATCATGGCCGACGAGCTGGGGCTCGACGCTGCGCTGGCCCGCCGCGCCGGCCTGATGCACGACGTGGGCAAGAGCATCGACCGCGAGATCGAGGGCACCCACGTCGAGATCGGGATCAATCTCGCCAAACGTTTCGGCGAACCGCACGAGGTCATCGACGCGATTGCCCACCACCACGATCCAGAGAACGGCGAGACGCTGTACAGCGTGCTGGTGGCCGCCGCCGACGCCATCAGCGCGGCCCGGCCCGGCGCGCGGCGCGAGGAACTGGAATCCTACGTGCGCCGGCTGGAACAGCTGGAGCAGATCGCCGTGTCGTTCCCCGGCGTGCAGCAGGCCTACGCCATCCAGGCGGGGCGCGAGGTGCGCGTGATCGTGCAGCCGGAAAAGGTCACGGACGCCCAGGCCGTGCTGCTGGCCCGCGAAATCGCCGGGCGCGTGGAGCAGGACATGGAGTATCCGGGGCAGGTGCAGGTGACCGTGGTGCGGGAAAGCCGCGCGGTGGAAGTGGCCCACTAGGCAGGAGCGGGGCGGCCAGCGTCGGCGGGGCCGCCCCTATGCACTCCAAGCTGCGAATGCCCCTTCCCCGACGTCGTCCCAGCGCAGGGATTTTAACCGACTGCATAGATTTGACGCCCGCCGCATTCCACGCTATATTGGTTTTATCACCGTCCGAAAGGGCGGGTTTTTTATTGCCAGTGTGCTCTCTGGGTTCGAGAGAAGCCACTTTTTTCCTGACGTGACCCACGACGTTCTCAGGCCACAGGCGCCTATTCACAGCTGGTGTCGTCCATCTTCTACAAACGCTGTCCCAGACGAAAGTTTTAGACCGACTGCATAGATTTGACACGCGCCGCATTCCACGCTATAGTTGTCTTATCACCGTCCGAGAGGGCGGGTTTTTTGTTTTCTGCCTTGCCAGCTTAGGGGGCTGAAGAAGTGACACGGATTCCGTCTGTTTCGTGTAGAGATCGGGACAGCTCCGATCTCTACACTCCACGTCCGGAACCCGTTTTCCTCGTTCTCGCTATCGTCGCGGACAGACGCCCATGAGGACGCTGCTCCTCCCCCTCGGATTTCCAAGTGTTTTCAACACTTTTCAATCGGAGTCCGTATAACGCCTCAACTCTGGCCGATGCCTGTGCGTCCTTGGTCATGCTCGAAGAATCTGGTGGGCTGGGCCAACCGTCGGGGTATGCAGTGCTTCTACCGGAGTCTCTTGATTTACAGCGTCCCAACGCGGGAATTTTGGGGCAATGCATAGATTTGACAAATCCCGCATTCCACGGTATCTTTGTCTTATCACCGTCCGAGAGGGCGGGTTTTTTATTGGTTGTGTCAGGCACTGCGTTAGCGGGGGCGCCGGAACCGGCCGTTCAGGGTGCGCCACTGCTTGCGCCCGTAGGCGTAGACCGGGTGCGTCCAGTGGCCGCCCACGACGCCGTCGCGCAGCGCCGCTAGCAACTCGGCGGGCGTGCGAACCGTGCGGAAGGGCGTTTCCACCCAGGCCTCGCCGATGTCGCGCAGGGTGTGGGCGTCGCTGCCCGCGCAGACCGGCAGACCGCGCTCCTGCGCCCAGGCCAGCGCCACCCCGTTCCAGTGGTGCCGCGACAGGCGCGAGTTGAAGACCTCCACGACGTCGATGTCGGCGGCAATGCGCCGGGTGGCCTCGGGGCGCAGGCGGTAGCGTTTGAGGGGATCGAAGCCGTGCTGGAGCATCACCAGCCCGCCCTGGGCCTTGATTTCACGCACGGTCTCTTCGGGGGTCAGGCCCTTTGGGATGCGCTCTTGCAGGAACAGGGCGTTCAGTTCGCCCTCGGTGGTGGTGACTTCCTCGCCGGGGATGATGCTCAGGCGGTCTTGCAGGCCCAGATCGGCCACGATGCGGGCCAGTTCGGGGCCGCCGCGCGCCTGATCGTGATCGGTGACGGCAATCACGCGGGTATTCGTTCGCAGCATCCACGCCGGAATGTCGCGCAGCGGCGTGCGGCAGTCGTGGCTGACCTCGGTGTGGACGTGCAAGTCCACCCGCATCACCTGCACGCCCGCGCGAAAGACCAGGTTGTTCTGCATGGCTAGCCTCCTTCTACGGCAGGCACCAGCACCCGCAGGGCCGCCGCCCAGACCTCCACCCGCACCACGCCGAACGTGTCCGGCCGGGCGGGGCGAACCTCGCCGTCCACGTGGAAGGGCTGGCCGCAGTACGGGATCTCGGTGCAGCGGGCCGGGGTGCTGGTGACGCTGGGCAGCTGCGCGAAGTCCCCGGCCGCCAGCGCCGCCGCGTAGGTCAGCAGGCCCTCGCCGTCCCTGGCGTCCACCCGCACCACGTTCAGCAGGCCGTCGCCGGGATCGGCCCCGCTGCACAGCGGCAGGCGGGGGCCGGTGGCGGGGGTGTTCATGACCTCCAGCAGCAGGCAGTCCAGCGGGGGCTGGGCCACGCCGTCCAGCGTCAGGGTCAGCGGCGGCGGCG
Organism: Deinococcus radiopugnans ATCC 19172; assembly: GCF_006335125.1. NCBI lineage: Bacteria > Thermotogati > Deinococcota > Deinococci > Deinococcales > Deinococcaceae > Deinococcus > Deinococcus radiopugnans. Next base: position 18,360 of record NZ_VDMO01000037.1, on the reverse strand, counting down.
TGAAGGCCCGCATCACCTCGCCCAGCGCGCCCACCGCCCGCAGCGGACTCTTGCCCTGCTGGGGATCGTAGGCGGCCATGACCTCGGCGAACAGGCCGCAGCCCAGCGCCTCCAGAAACACGTCCTGCCCCCAGGGAGCGGTGACGCGGCCCAGATCGAAGGGAGCGGCCTGCGCCCCGGCGTAGGCGGCAATCACCGCCTGCGGGTCTCCGGCGATGCCCAGCGTGCGGGCCACGTTGTTGGCGGTGCCCATGGGAATGATGCCCAGCGTGACGTCCGCCCGCCCCGCCAGATGCAGCGCCGCCGCCCGCACGGTGCCGTCGCCGCCCGCCACGAACACCGGGCCGGACACATCGGCCAGGGCCGCGCGCAAGTCGGCCTCGCCGTCGGTGGCGCGGTAGACCGGACGGTAGCCGGCGTGGTGCAGGGCCTCGGCCAGCGCCTCGGGGCTGCTGTGGCTGCTGCCCCCGGCCCCGGCATTGAAGATCAGGGTGGCCGCCCCCTGGGCAGAGCCAGGGGAAACTGCCGGAACCGGATGGGCCGTCATGGGCAAACTGTAGCCGTTCACCCCGAAGCGTGGCTTGAGCAATGGTTGAAGAAGGGGCGGGTCTCCCCCACTGCGGCTCAGTTCTGGGGCGGCTGGTCTGCGCCCTCCTGCATGGCCTTCCAGTCCTCGTAGGCCAGGGCGGGCAGCAGCGAGAAACTGCCCACCGCCAGCGAGGCCAGCGCCGCCGGAACGCGCACCCGCGATTTGCCGTTCAGGGCCAGATACAGCGCCCCCAGCGTGCTGAGTGCGCCGATGTCCATGAACATGATCCGCGCGAACGAGCTGCGTTTCAGGGTTTCCAGCGTGCCCAGATCGCCGTCGCGTTTTTTGCCGAGGGCGGCGGTCAGCACCAACATCAGCAGCAGCGACAGGTACAGGCGCAATCGGGCCGGGCCGGGGCGGCGGTAATCGTCGAGGTTCATGGCTCAGGGTAAGGGAAAACTGCCGTCCCCGTGGCTGAGCGAGCATGAAAACGCCCCCACCCTTTGGCTGTAAGAGCAATGGGGGCAAGGGCGGAAGATCAAAAAATCATTATCAACCGCTGGTTGGGGTCACCTTCGCGTAAGAGTGGCCCCAAACGCAAAATCTTATCGGTTGAAGTCGATCAGATGCTGAAGATCTGGCCCGTATGTGTCACAGCAAGGAACAGCATCGACTTTCCCATCATGAAGATGTACTTGCGCCTGACCTCCACAGTAGGGACAGGGGTGCTTCTCCACTGTCACCTGTGCCTTGTAGAGAGAGGAAAGCAGACCTTTCACACGGACGGTCATATCCAGACTTGTATGCGAGGATTTCATTTCTTCCCCTTCTCGACTTGACTGAGGGCACTTGCTGCTGCACGCTTCTCAGCCTTTGAGCTTTTGGGGTTTGAGAGAACTTTAGATGCTGCGGACGCGGCTTTTGCGCCGGTAGTTTTGCGAGGCATACTTCTCCTTTAGTACTAGACAGATGAGGCGGGCGGATTGTCGCCGAGTTGCCTTTCTGGCCTGGGGAGGGTAAGCTCTGGACACTTTCGCAGAGTAGCCAGTCATAGATAGCCTCCCAAGGCCGAGATGTTCTGGTTTCCGACGTTCTAGGTTCGCCTAGAGCGTCGAGTTCATTTCAATCACCTCCTATACAAATCGAGCGTTGCAAATGGGGGCCGAAGCCCCCGTTTTCCTCACCCGCACTTGCTGTAACCACAAGCCTGGCACTTCAGGCAGCCCTCTTCGCGAATCACGGCCCGTTCCTCGCAGACGGGGCAACGTTCGCGGGATGCGCCGTCCATGCCCTCCACACTGACCCCAGCCGCGCCGACGCCGCTGCCTCCGGCCAGGGGAGGCAGGCCCGCCGCTTCCTGCGCGGCGATCTGCCCGGCGGCCATGTCCTTCTGGAAGGTTTCCAGCGCCACGGCGATCAGGTCTGCCTTGCTGCCCACCAAGCGCCCGTTGTAGCTGCCGTACAGCCCGCCGTTGATGCCGCGCATGGTCTTGATCAACGCCTGGGCGGGAACGCCGTGCTGCAACGCGATGGACACCACGCGCCCCAGCGCCTCGCTGTCGGCGTTGGCCTCGTCGCCCGCGCGCCCGCTGATGACCATGACCTCCACCGGCTTGCCGTTCAGGTGGTTGACCGTGACCAGGAACGAGCGGCGGTGCCCGCTGGTGGGATCGGTCAGCTTGACCATGTCGGTGATGCCCGAGAGGCGGGCGGGGCGCTCGTACTGCGGCTTGCTGGGGGTCTGCGGACGGGCAGGAGCGGGGGCGGCGGCAGGTTGGGCCGTCACAGGCTGCGCCGGAGCCTCTTCGCCCATCACCTCGGCGGCGGCCTGCGCGGGGGCATCACCTTCCTTCTTCTCCTTTTTCTTGCTGGTGCTCAGCACCTGAAACTGGCGCGAGCCGTCGCGGTAGACCGTGATGCCCTTACAGCCGGTGCGGTACGCCTCGCTGTAGGCGTCCTGCACGTCCTGTACGGTGGCGCTGTTGGGCAGGTTGATGGTCTTGGACAGGCTGTTGCCCGCGAAGCCCTCGGCGTCGAAGGCCCGCTGCACCGTGCCCTGCATCCGCACATGATCCTGCGGCGCGATGTCGTGGGCGCACACGAACACCTGCTGCAAGGCATCGGGAATAAACGGCAGGCCCACCACGCTGCCGTGGTTCTCGCTGACGGCTTCAGTGACCTTGTCCCAGTCCCAGCCGCCGTCCTTCTGGATGCCGGTGGGCGCGGGGTAGGTTTCCAGCAGCTCCACGAAGAGGGGGGCCAGCAGCGCCCGGTACTCGCTGCCGATCTTGCGCCAGATGAACGGCGAGAACACGGGTTCGATGCCGGAGCTAACGCCCATCAGCATGGAGGTGGTGCCGGTGGGGGCCACGGTCAGCACCGCCACGTTGCGCCGGGGCGCGTGGGGCATCCTGTCCGCGTTGCGGGTGTAGACCGGGTAGACGCCGCGCTCCTGGCCCAGGCGCTCGCTCTCGGCAATCGCTTCCTCGCGCAGCGCCGACATGATGTCCATGATGGTCTCGCGGCCCGCCTCGTTGTCGTAGCGCAGGCCCAGCTTGATTAGAGCGTCGGCCAGCCCCATCACGCCTAATCCGAGACGGCGCAAATCCTGGCTGGCGACGCGGTTGTCCTCCAGCGCGAACACGTTCACGTCCAGCACGTCGTCCAGAAAGCGCACGCAGGTGCGGACATCGGCGCGGAAGGTGGCGTAGTCGAAGGTGCTGTTGTCCACGTAGGCGGCGAGGTTGATCGCACCCAGATCGCAGGGTTCGCCCACCGTCAACGGGATCTCGCCGCAGGGATTGGTGCTGCGAATCTCGTAGCGCTCGCCCAAGTTCTTGAGGGCGCTGAATTCGTTCACGCGGTCATTGAAGATCAATCCCGGCTCCCCCGTGCTCCAGGCGTGCTGCGCGATCTGATCCCACAGCCACGCGGCGGGAATGCCGCTCCCGGCGCTCTTGCCTTTGCCGACTGCGTAGACCGGCACACCACGCGCTCCGTCCTCGGCGCGCTGGGGCAGTTCGGGGCACTGGCCGTCAAAGCCCCCCTCCTGGGGCGCAAGGTAGTACTTGCCCGGCACCTCCTGCGCGTTCATGGGCCACACGCCACCGGCCTGAAGCGTGTCCCAGAACTTCCCGGTGACCAGGATGGAGATGTTGAAGGTCGAGATATCTCCCTCGGACGCCTCGCGGTCCAGATCCTTGGCGGTCAGGAAATCCAGCACGTCGGGGTGCGCGATGGAGATGGTCGCCATGCCTGCGCCCCTGCGCGTGCCGCCCTGCCTGACCACCCGCAAGACGGGCGCGTACACGTACCGCAGCGTGTTGATCGGCCCCGCGTCCTCCGCGCCCCGGTTGGCCCATTCCAGAACGTTGTCGAAAATCTCCATCAAGAAGCTGACCGGGCCGCTGCTGGTGCCGCCTGAACCCTTGATCGGCGCACCCTCGGCCCGCATTTCCGAGAGGTCAAGGCGGGGTTCCAGCCCCAGTTTGGCGTCCTCGGCCACCTTGCGGGCCGCGTCCACGATGCCGCCCATATCGTCAGGCACAGCCTGCACCCCCTCGGGCAGGGCACGCACGACAGACACGCCGTTCTGCCGGGCCAGCGCCACCAGTTCGGCGGGCACGGCCTGACCATAAACCACGCGCGTCCAGTTGCGCACCGCCACCGGCTGCTTGTCGCCGTCAGGCTGGGTGGGCGGGCGCATCAGGCCCAGGGTAAAGTCGGTCACGTCTGGGTGCGCCGCACTCATGTAGACCCAGCCGCGCACGCCCGCGTCGGGACGGCTGCCCTGGGCGCGGGGGCGGTACACGTCCAGGTTCACGCCGTTGCCGCCGCCCACCTTGGTCACCAGGGCCAGCTTTTTGGCGACTTCCATCACGCCCTCGAAACTGGCCGGGTCATGCTCGGTTGCGCCCTGCACAAAGCAGTTCAGCACGTTGCCGTGCTGTGTGCCCGCTCCGGCCAGCACGCGGCCGCCGGGGCAGAACTTCTTGCCCGCCATCAGATCGTAGTACTTCTGCGCCCACGAGAGGCGCGCCTCTGGAACTTCCGCCCCGGCCACCCAGTTCGCGATCCGCCGGAACATGCCGCCGATATCGCCGTCACCGGGTTGCAGGTACTGCCGCCGGGCGATGTGCTGGGCATTGTCGTCGAAGGTGGTCAGCGGCTGGGCGGGAAGGGTGGTCATGGCGAAACTCCTTGAAAGAGGGGGCGTGGGGACGAGGAAACGGCAGCAGGCGGCCCCGCCTCCCGACAGGGCGGCAGGAAAAGGGAGCACTCGAAACTCGGGGAAGGACGCGGTGTCCGGCTAGGACTCGACTGTACCACTGCCCCCCGGCGCGTACAAGGGCTTGTACCTGTCTGCCGAATGTTGTACAAGATGCGGCGATTCACACCACCCGCGCCTGACGCAAAACGGCTGTCGTGGACGCTGTGACGGCGGCTGGCGGCCCGGAGTCTAGCCGTGTTCCTCCGCCTTGGCATCCCGCTCCATCAGGCTGGCGACGCCCACCCCAGGCGCCCACTCTCCCGAGGTCACCCGCGCCACCGCCCGCACGATGGGCAGGTCATGGCCGTGGGCGGTGGCCCAGGCGTCCAGCAGGCCCGCTGTCCGCAGGCCCTCCACCACCTGGCCGCCGGGCGAGGGGTGCTGGCCGCGCGCGATGGCCTCGCCCGCCGCACGGTTGCGGCTGTGACGGCTGGTGGCGGTGGCGACCAGATCGCCCAGCCCGCTCAGGCCGTACACCGTGTCCTCCTGCGCGCCCAGGGCCAGCAGGTAGCGGCGCATCTCGCGCAGGCCACGGGTGATGAGGGCGGCTTTGGCGTTGTCGCCCAGTTCCAGGCCGTCCACCAGTCCGGCGGCCAGCGCCATCACGTTTTTCAGGACGCCGCCGAGTTCCACGCCCACCTCGTCGGCGCTGGTGTACACGCGCAGGGCCGGGGACATCAGCGCCGACTGTACGGCCAGGGCAAGGGGTTGATCGGCGCTGGCCACCACCGTGGCCGCGGGCAGGCCGCGCCCGATCTCCTCGGCGTGGTTGGGGCCGCTCAGGACGGCCACCCGCGCAAACCCCAGTTCGCGGGCCAGCCCCGTCAACGGCCCGCCGTCCGGCGCGAGGCCCTTGGCGCACAGCACCACGCCCAGTTCACGCGGAAGCTGTTCGAGGAGTGGCGGCACGCCCACGCTGGGCACGACGATCAGGGCGAAGTCGGCGCCTCTGATGGCCTCGCCCAGATCAGCGGTGAAACGCAGCCCCTCCGGCAACACGACGCCCGGCAGGTAGTCGGCGTTCACGCGGGTGCGTTCCAGTTCGGTCACCAGTTCGGGCCGTCGCGCCCACAGGGTCACGTCCCGCCCGTTGCGCGCCGCCCCCACCGCCAGCGCCGTGCCCCAGCCGCCCGCGCCCAGCACCGGAAGGACGCTCATGTTTCTGCCCCAGCCTCTTCAGCTGCCCACGCGAAGACCCACACGCGCGGCACGTCGGGCATGGGCGGGGCGTAATCGGGATATTCCACGATTTCCCAGCGGGCGAATCCCGCGTGCTGGAGTGGCCCTTCCAGATCGGCGGGATCGTAGCCGCGCTCGCGGTGGGTCTCCACGAATTCGCGCAGCTCGCCGCCCTCCTCCACGCGGCAAAAGGCCTGCACCACGCCCAGATCGCTGGCCGCGTCATGGTGGTGGGACCAGTGGTAATGCACCTCGCCGCCGCCCGGCAGTGGGGCCAGGCCCTCGATGGCGTCGCCCTCCCACAGCTCGCGCACGCCCAGGCGGGTGTTCACGTCGAAGACCAGCAGGCCGCCGGGCTTCAGGTGTGCCTGCGCCCGCGTCAGGGCCGCCGTCAGGTCTTCCACGCTGAGCAAATTGTTCAGACTGTCGAAGACGCAGGTGACCAGGTCAAAGCGCCCCGGCAGCGTGAAGGTTCGCAGGTCACCCGCCACAAACTCCACCCCCGGCAACCGCGTGCGGGCCTCGCGCAGCATGTCCTCGCTGACGTCCAGGCCGGTTACCCGCAGGCCGGTCGCCGCCAGTTCGCGCGTGAAGCCGCCGGTGCCGCAGGCCAGATCCAACGCCGCGGCCCCCTCCAGCGTCAGGCCCCCATCGCGGGCGTAGGTCAGGACGAAATCGGCCCAGTAGTCGTACTCCACGTCCGCCATGATCGCGTCGTACACGGCGGCGAGGGCGGTGAACGGTGGGCGCTGCATGAACCGGAGTATAGAGGCGGCCCCGCCCTTCAGAGGCTCCCACCTCAAGGCGGCGTCAGGTTCCGTCTGAAAATCCAGGCCCCATGAACGTCCGATGAGTCGAGCGGGAAGGCTTTCACGGTGGTTCTACCCGGCCATTGCCGCTACGGTAGGAGGGTCAAAGTTGTATTCCCTAACCCTATTCACGGAGGTTTCCCATGAACAAGCTGCTTATTCCCCTGGCCCTCGGCACCCTGACCCTCAGCGCCTGTACCCTGGCCGGCAATCCCGTCAAGAAGGACGTGACGGGCCAGTTGCGCGGCTTCGCGGCCAACCAGAATCTCGGCCTGGCCCTGGTGGGCTTCAACGACGGCAAGTACACCGCCGACGGCACCCAGAGCCAGCTGATCGACAAGTTCCTGACCGGCGGCTTCGCGCTGGACCTGCCCAGCAACGTGCCCTACGGCACCTACCGCGTGATCGTGTTCCGCGACGCCAACGGCGACAACCGCTACGACGCGGGCGACACCGTGCTGAGCAAGGACAACGGCAAGCGCCTGGCCTTTGCCCAGAACGACAACCAGTTTTTTGCCGGCACAAAGACGGGCTGGAACCTGGTCAATCCTGACGGCAACGTGCAGACCACCATCCTGAACAACTACGACCTGGAAGCGCAGTAAACCGCATCCGAACTGAACTGGGAGGCCACGCGCCTCCCTTTTTCAGGCCGTGAGCAGACGTTCCAGTTCGTCCTGACGGTCATGCAGCCCGGCTTCACCGACGGCCGCCACCCCCGCCTGCGCCGCCGCGTCCCCCAGCGGCACCCAGCTGACGCACCCCAGCAGGTCCGGCGTTTCTTCCAGGGTCAGCGGCGTGACCAGCGGGCGCACCCGCAGCAGCAGCGCGTGAATCCAGGGACGGTTGCGGTAGTGGAAGCGGCGTTCGATGGCCCCGGCAGTCAACGCCTGCAGGGGTTCCAGCCGCAGGGCCGCCTCCAGGGACTCGACTTTATGAACAGCCACCACCTCCGCCAGGGCCGGAAGCACGATCTGGCCAGGGGCAGGGTCAGGACGCAGCAAGGGCTGGTACTGGGGCTGCAATTCCTGCGGGTTCTGGTGCAGGAAGGTGGGGTACAGCAGGAAGCGGCGGTGTTCGACCTCGAAGCCGTCGTGCGTTTCCAGGATGCCGCCCTTGCGGAGCAGCAGCGACACGCGGCCCAGGGTCAGCAGCTGGCACTGGGCGTCCCATTCCTTGAGGGCACTGAGGGCAGGCGGGCGGGACAGGGTCATGGGCAGAGGGTAACCCGGAGGCCGGGGAGACCTGCCCGTCCCTCTGTGGGGGCCGTGTGTCTCACGGGGAAACCGGTGTCGTCACGCTGACCACAGGCCACCACCAGAGTGCCTACTCGTCTTCCTCGTCGGGCAGCGGCAGGCGGACCCGGAAGGTGGCCCCGCCGCCGGGCGTGTCGATCACGTCGATGGTTCCGCCGTGCGACGTCACGACCTGCTGGGCGATGGTCAGGCCCAGGCCCGCCGATCCAGCCTCCTTGCCCCGGAAGAACTTGTCGAAGATGCGCGGCTTGATCGGGTCCGGAACGCCGGGGCCACGGTCGACCACCCGGACCTCCACCTCACCGGGGCGCAGGCTGCTTTCCAGATGCACCAGTTCCGGCGAGCCGCTGACCCGGATGGCGTTGGTCACCAGATTCATGAACACCTGGCTCAGGCGCACCGGATCGCCCACGATCTCGGTGTCGGTGTTGCTCTGGTCGGCGCGCACGCCGTAATCCCGGCCCACCTGCGCGATGACCTTGCCCAGGTTCATGAAGTGCATCTCGATGCCCTGCACCAGCTCGCCGCGCGACAGCTGCAGCAGGTCATTGACCAGCCGGGTCATGTTCTCGGCCACCCGCTGGGCGTCCAGCAGCGTCTGCGAGCCGCCCGCCTCGCGCTCGGCGCGGCGCAGGTAGCCGTGCAGGGCCGTCAGCGGGGTCCGCAGCTCGTGGCTGGTCTCGGCCAGGAAGGTCTTTTGCATGTTCAGCGCCTCTTCGAGCTGCTTGGCTTGCACCTCCAGGCGCTGGCTCTGGCGCTCGGCGGTGTTGCGCAGCCGCTCGACCTCGATCAATCGGGCCTGCAGATCGCGGTTGAGGCTCAAGACCTCCTGCTCGGCCCGCTCGCGGCTGGCGCGGGCCTCGACCTCGGCCACCGCGCGGCGGATGGTGGGCGCCAGCCGGTCCAGGCGCTGCTTGAGGATGTAGTCGGTCACGCCCTGGCGCAGGGTGTCGACCGCCACTTCCTCGCCCAGCGCGCCGGTCACGATGATGAACGGCACCTCGGGCAGCCGGGCACTGGCGGCGCGGTAGGCGCTCAGGCCGTCGTAGCTGGGCAGCGCGTAGTCGCTGAGGATCAGGTGGGGCGGGTCCGTGTTGAGGGCTTCCAGAAACGCCGCCTCGTCCTCAACCCGGCGCACCTGCAGGGGCCACGGCAGCTCGCCGTCCAGGTGCATCACCACCAGTTCATGGTCCAGTTCGCTGTCTTCCAGATGCAGCACGTTCAGCGCCTCGCCGGGATCGGGGAAGCGGTAGCTGTGATGGGGGGCGGCTGCCGGCTCTGCCGGGGGGCGGCTCAGACCGCTGACCGCCGGGGCAGCGGCCCCGCCTTCCACGCCCGCCGAGTCGGTCATGCCCGCTCCCCGGCTGCGGCTGCCGGGAGCGGCTCAGGCGGCCCGTCCAGCGGCAGGGTGATCCAGAACTCGGCCCACTCGCCGTGGCGGGCGTCGGCCCCCACCCGGCCCCCGTGACGGGTCACGATGCGCCGGACGTTGGCCAGGCCAATGCCGATGCCCTCGAACTCATCGGCGCGGTGAAGACGTTGAAACACGCCGAACAGTTTATCCAGGTATTCGGGATTAAAGCCCACGCCGTTGTCACGAACCGTTAACGTGACGCTGCGGGCGTCTGCCTGGGCGCTCACGTCGATGACGGCATGTTCACGGGTGCGGGTGTACTTGATGGCGTTGCTCAGCAGGTTGGTGACCACCAGCCCCAGCAGCGCCGCGTCGCCCGGCACCTGTGGCAGGGTCTCGGGCAGCGTCAGGGTGATCTGGCGGCCCTCGCGGTCCGGTTCCAGGGCGTCCCAGCCCGTCTTCAGCAGGGCGCGCAGGTCCACGCTCTCGCGGCGCAGTTCCTGGCGGCCCATGCGCGAGAACTCCAGCAGGTCGTCGATCAGCTGGCTCATGCGCCCCGCCGAGTCGGTGATGATGTTGAGGTACCGCTGGCCCTTGGCGCTCAGGCCGCCGCCGGTGCCGGTGCCCTCGCGCTCGCTCCTGGCCTGCTGACTGAGCAGTTCCTTGCCCAGCAGATCGCCAAAGCCCACGATGTGCCGCAGCGGCGTGCGCAGGTCGTGCGAGACGCTGTAGCTGAAGGCCTCCAGCTCATGGTTGGCGTGTTCCAGTTCCTCGGTGCGCCGCTGCACCCGGTCTTCGAGGGACAGGTTGAGGGCCTGCAGCTCGCGCTGGGCCTGGGCCACCCGTTCCTGCAGGGCGTCGTTGTCCAGCGCGGCGGCAAAGCGCCCGCTGATCTCCTGGGCCAGGTCGTGATCGCGCCCGGTCAGTTCCTGACGGTAGAACAGCCCCAGCACGCCGCACAGCCGCCCGCCCGCGCCCAGCAGCGGGTACAGCAACGCCCCGGTGCAGCTCACCCCGTGCAGCAGGGGATGCGACGGCAGGAACAGCGGGTCCTCGGTGCGGATCACCTGCTCCAGCAGGCCCTCCAGAAAGGTCCGCATGTGACCGGTCTGCCACGCCGGATGCAGCGCCGAGGACGCCAGCAGTTCCGGCGGCCCGGCCCGGATGGACCACAGCGCCGCCCCCTCGGCAAAGCGCGCGGTCAGGCGGCCCAGGGCGGCGCGGTACACCGCCGGACGGCCCTGGGCCGGAGCGCTCAGGTAGGGCGGCAGCAGCAGCGGGGGCGCGGCGGACGGGCGAACCGGTTGCAGCCGGGGCTCCGGGCGGCGGGCGGCCAGGTCCTCGGAGATGTCGGCCAGCAGACGGGCGGCGTTTTCCTCGGCGACCGAGTCGTCCACGTCGGTGCTGGTGCCCACCCACTCCAGCACCGCGCCCGACGGGTCCAGAATCGGCAGGCCGCGCGTCACGAAGCTGCGGTAACGGCCCGCCGCCGAGCGCAGGCGGTGCTCGGCCTCGAACGGCTGCCCGCTGCGGATCGCGGCCGCCCAGCGCCGCTGGTAGTCGGCGCGGTCTTCCGGGTGCAGCAGGCCCAGGAAGCCGGCGGTGGCCCGCTCCGGCCCCACGTACTCCTCCCAGCGCCGGTTAAAAGACAGCGACTCGCCGCGCGGATCGGCCTGCCACACGATCTGCGGCAGCCCCTCCAGCACGCTGCGGTAGCGCTCCTCGTTGCGCTGCGCCCGGCGCTCGGCGGTCAGGCGGTCATGGATGTCGGTGGCCGAGGTGATCCATTCCTCGGTCGGCTGCGCTCCGGCCCCGCCCTTAGTGTCATCCTCCATGCGGATGGGCGACAGCCGCAGGGTAAACCAGCGGCGCTTGCCGCCCTGCACCTGCAGCTGCACCTCGGCGCTGGCGGTGTGCTGCCCCACCGCGCCGCGCTCGCGCACCTCCTGCCACAGCCGCTCGGAGGCGGCGCGGCCCTCGGGGGTCATGCGGGCGCTCAGGTCCGCGCCGCCCAGCAGCTCGCGGTGCTGGGTGTTGACGTAGGTGACCCGGCCCGCGCCGTCACTGACCTGCAGGATGTGCGGAATGGCGTCCAGCACGCCCCGGTAGCGCCGCTCGCCGCGCTGGACGGCCTGCTCGGCGGCCAGGCGCTCGCTGACGTCGCGCACCACCTCCAGCAGGCCCAGCCGCTCGCCGCCCGCGTCCTGCACCGCGCTGCGCTGGGCCTCGCCGGAAAAGACGCTGTCGTCGGCGCGGCGGTACGGCGTGGTCAGCACCTGAAAAGTCTGCCGCTCGGCCAGCCGGGCGTCGCAGTGCAGCACCGAGAGCGGCTGGCCGATCAGGGCCGCCGCCGGGTACCCGAATTGCCGCTCCAACGCGCGGTTGACCAGCCGGATCTGCCCCTGCGGGTCGGTGAAGGCGGCGGGGTCCTGCATCGACTGAAAGATCGCCTCGAATTCGGCGCGGGCCTGTTCCTGGCGCGCCCGCGCCTGCCCCAGCGACACGTTCAGCGCCTCGGCGCGGCTGCGGGCCAGCACCTGCGCCCCCACCAGCAGGTACGCCAGCCCCGAGATCAACAGGCCCGCCAGCATGACCAGCACCGGCACACCGGCGGCGGCGTCCTGGCCGAAGCTGCGCGGCGCGGCGTAGCTCAGGCTCCACGGCTGCCCGGCCAGCGTCAGGCTCAGGCCGTCGTGAAAGTACGCCGGGCCGGCCGCCTGCGCCAGCGGCTGGCCGCCCAGCTCGACCCCCACCGAGAGCCCATCTTGCAGGCCCGGCGGCCGCAGGTCGCCCAGGAACTGATCGGCACGCACCGCCATGTACACGAAGCCCTCCGGCTCCGCTGTCTGGCCGGCGGCCTGCCCCTCCGGCCACACCGGCAGCATCAGCAGGAAGCCCGTCAGCAGCTCACCGGTCTCGTCGCGCTGCACCAGCGATACGCGCCCGCTGGCCTGCACGTCGGCGTTGGCACGGGCCAGGTTCAGCGCGGCCCGGCGGCCCGGTTCGCTGTACAGGTCGAAGCCCAGCGCGTCCAGGTTCTCGGCGTTGGGGGGCGCGATCACCGAGATCGGCACGCGGGCGGTCTGGGGTTCGGACCCCTCGCGCACCGTGTAGTCGGGGGTGACGGTCCGGCGCAGCCGCGCGGTCAGCGCCGCCGCGTCGCCGTCCGGCAGCCAGGTTCCGAAGCCCAGCGCCTGCACGCCGGGATAGCGCCGCACCAGATCGATGCCGTCCACGAACCGCACGAACTCGGCCTCGTCCAGCAGGTCGGGATGCACCTGCCACGCTGCCCGCGCGGTCCGCAGCAGGCGGTCATAGTCGTTCACGCGGTCCTTGAGGGCCAGGGTGTAGGCCAGCGTCTCGCGCTCGAAGCGCCCGCGCTGCTGCGCCTGCACGAAGCCGGAAATGACCAGCGCCGCCGTCAGCGACAGCAGCAGGATCAGCCCCATGACCAGCAGCGGCGCACGCTGCGCGGCGCGGGCCGCCGACGAGGCCAGAGGGGCGGGAACCGTCACGGCGCGGGGTCTCCAGTCGCCTCTGCCGCCTTCAGCGCCTCCAGAAACACCGTCACCGGCACGTCCACCCCGGTCCACGCGGTGAAGGCCAGCCGCGCCTGATGCGCCAGCATGCCCAGCCCGTTCTCGGCGCGCAGGCCCGCCGCGCGGGCGTCGCGCAGCAGCCGGGTCTCGGCGGGGCGGTACACCATGTCGTAGACCAGGGCGCGGCGGTCCAGCCGCGGAAACGTGGGCAGCGGCGAGTCGTCCGGCGCGTCCAGTCCGGCGCTGCTGGCATTGACCAGCAGGGTCACGGCGGACCACGGCGCGGTCTCGGGCCACGCCGCCCGCCCGCCCAGTTCGGCGGCCAGCGCCTGCGCGCGGGCGTGGGTGCGGTTGACAACCAGCACGTCATGCCCCGTCTGTCTCAGGGCATAGACAGCCGCCCGCGCCGCGCCGCCCGCACCCAGCACCACGCTCAGGCCCCCGGTGGGCGCGTCCGCATCGGCCAGCGCGGCCAGCAGGCCGGGCGCGTCGGTGTTGTCGCCGCGCAGGCGGCCACCGCTATGAATCACGGTGTTCACGGCGCCGATGGCCCGCGCTGCTGGCGTCAGATCGTCCAGCAGCGCGGGCACGCTTTCCTTGTGCGGCAGGCTGAGGTTGGCCCCCAGCACGCCGGGCTGCCGCAGTCCGGCCACCGCCTCCGGCAACCCGGCGGCCCCCACCCGCCGCGCCGTGTACCCGCCGTCGATACCGGCGTGCGCGAAGGCGGCCCGGTGCATCTGCGGGGACAGCGAATGGGCCGCCGGGTCAGCGAACAGATAGGCGTGTTGAGGGGCGTGGGGACGGTCCGGCACGTTCACAGCTTCCAGTGTAGCCGCGCGCTGTGACGGAATCCTTGCGCGGCCGACAGTGCGGGTTAGGGGTTTCCTCACGTCCCCGTCAACTGGGAGCCATCAAATGGGACCCGGCGTTCCTGGGCAGACGCGGGGCTTTTGCTGTACAGGCGGTCATAAATTTCAGGCCTTCCGGCGCGCCGCAGGGCGTCCAGGGCAGAATGTGCCGCAGACCACGCCACAGCTTCCGCGCACTGCCGACAATGGGGCCATCCGAATGACCCTTCCTCTTTTCCCACCCGCCGAAGCCGACTTCGGGGGAGGGTGCGCCGTGCGTGGCGCCACACTGGACCGCGCCAGGCCAACCACAGGAGCCGAGTGACTGACCTGCATCCCCAAGACCAGCTTCAGACCAGCCAGCCCTCTTCCGCCGCAGGCGCGTCTCCCAGTGCCACGGTCACCCTGCAAGACCAGCGCGAGGCCCTGGCCCTGCTGGGCGCGGGCGACGCCAACCTGCGCCGCATGCGCGAGCTGACCCGCGCCAAGCTGGTGGCGCGCGGCGAGACCGTGACCATCACCGGCGACGCCGCCGAGGTCCAGCAGGCCGAACGCATGGTGCGCGACGCGCTGGACGTGGTGCGCGGCGGCGGCGAGCTGACCCCCGAGAGCCTGTTACGCAGCGCCCGCATGAGCGGCGAGGGCCGCAGCCTGGCCGCCGAGACCCAGATGCCGGGGCTGAGCCTGCCGCGCGGCCTGAAGCCCAAGACGCCGGGGCAGCGGCTGTACCTGGAACGGATCGCCGACAGCGACATCACCTTCGGCGTCGGCCCGGCCGGGACCGGCAAGACGTACATGGCGGTGGCGATGGCGATTCAGGCGCTGAAAACCAAGGCGGTCAAACGCATCATCCTGACCCGCCCGGCGGTGGAGGCCGGCGAGAAACTGGGCTTCTTGCCCGGCGACCTGCAGGCCAAGATCGATCCGTACCTGCGTCCGCTGTACGACGCCCTGCAGGACATGCTGGATCAGGACAAGTTCGAGGCCTACCTGACCAGCGGGGTCATCGAGATCGCGCCGCTGGCCTTTATGCGCGGGCGCACGCTGAACGACGCCTTCATCATTCTGGACGAGGCGCAGAACACCACCGGCGAGCAGATGAAGATGTTCCTGACCCGCATGGGCTTTTCCAGCAAGGTGGTCATCACCGGGGACGTGACCCAGATCGACCTGCCGCGCCACATCACCAGCGGTCTGGCGGTGGCCAAGCGCGTGCTGAGCCAGATCGAGGGCATCGCGTGGCACGAGTTCACGGAGGTGGACGTGGTGCGTCACCCGCTGGTGGGCAAGATCATCAAGGCCTACGAGACCGCCGAGAACGCCGAGGATGACCGGCGGGCCGCGCGCCGGGGCGAATTCGCCAGCATTCCGGAAGCCGAGGGCGACCCGCAGCCGCAGGGCTAGCCAGAACGGCTGGAGGAGCGGCGCAGATCAACGCGCCGCTCCTCCTTTTTGTCACCCGCCTGCATTACGCTGTCCGCCATGATCGACCTCCTGGCCCGCAAGACCCCGCCTCCTGGCCTGCGCCCCGCCGTGCGCGCGGGCCTGAGCGCGGCGATGGCCCATTTCGGCGTGGGGGACCGCGAGGTCACGCTGGTGCTGGTGGGGGACCGGACCATCCGGCAGCTCAAGCGCGACCACTGGGGCGAGGACGCCGCCACCGACGTCCTGAGTTTTCCCACCTGGGAGCCGGGCGATCCCTTCGTGCCGCCGCATCTGGGCGACATCATCATCAGCCTGGACACGGCGGCGCGGCAGGCCCAGGCGCGCGGCCACAGCCTGACCCGCGAGGTCACGCTGCTGGCCAGCCACGGCCTGACCCATCTGGTGGGCCATGACCACCCGCACGCCGAGGGCCTGGGCTACGAGGAAGGCGCGACCGGCCCCGAATGGGCGGTGTTCCACGCGGCGTGGCAGGCCGCCGAGGCCGCGCTGCCCGCCGGAACCTGACGGTGCGCTCGGACGGCTCGGCCCTGAGCCTGAAACGCTGGTGGCGTTCGGCGGGCTTTGCCTGGGCCGGCGTCCGGCATGCCTACCGCTCGCAGGCCAACTTCCGCATCGAGGTCTGGGCGGGCGCGCTGGCCCTGACGCTGGCCGCCGTGCTGCGCGCCCCTCTGGCACCGGTGGCCCTGGCCTGCGCGCTGGTGCTGGCGCTGGAGCTGGTGAACACGGCGCTGGAAGCCGTGGTGGACCTGGCCAGTCCAGAGCTGCACCCGCTGGCCCGGGTCGCCAAGGACGCCGCCGCCGGGGCGGTGCTGGTGGCCGCCAGCGGGGCGCTGGTGGTGGGGCTGGCCATGCTGGGGCCACCGCTGTGGGGCTGGGTTAGTGGGCGCTAGGCTGCTGCCCAGAGTGAATCCCCCCTCTCATCCGGGCGGCGCCCAGTCTGGAATCATGGCGGCATGCCCTCCTTTCCCCTGACCCAGGCCGTGACGCTGCGGGGCCGCAGACCACGGGACCTGCCGGTGCTGCGGCGCTGGCTGGCCGACGCCGACGCCGAATGGCGCCGGTGGGACGCGCCGTACTTTCACGCGGCGGCCACCACCGCCTCGCTGCTGGCCTACGTGGAACGGCTGGAACGCACGCCCACCCGCTCCGACGAACGGGTGATCGACGTGGACGGCGAGTGCGTGGGCATGGTCAACCGCAGCCAGGAGGAACCGGCGGGCGGCGGCTGGTGGGACCTGGGCATCCTGATCTACGACCCGGCGCACTGGGGCCACGGCATCGGCACGCGGGCGCTGCGGCTGTGGGTCACGGCCACCTTCGACGAGACCGACGCCCACGTCCTGACCTTCACCACCTGGGGCGGCAACGAACGCATGATCCACGCCGCGCGGCGGCTGGGCTTTCTGGAAGCCGCCCGCATTCGCGAGGCCCGGCTGGTGGACGGCGCGCGCTACGACAGCGTGCGCCTGGACCTGCTGCGCCGCGAGTGGACGTCCGCCGAGCCGACCGCCCGCCCATGACCCAGCCCACCGGCCGGGGCAGGGACAGGCCGCCGCTGAACCCGCCCGGTTTTCTGGCGACGCAGGACCTCAAGGACCGCGGCTGGACGCCCACGCTGATCGCCCGCTTCCTGGGCGAGCACGACCAGACCCGTCCCAACGGCCTGCGGATGGGCCGCCGCCGCCTGCCGCCCGTCAAGCTGTACGCCGAGGAGCGTGTCTTGGAGGTCGAGCGCGACGACACCTTCCTGGCCGCCCAGGCCCGCGCCGCCGACGCCCGCGAACGCGCCGAACGCAACCGCGCGGTCCGCGAGGCCAAACGGGCTGCGCTGCTGGAGGCCGCGGCCACGTCCTACACGCCCAGCATTTACCCCGAGCCCCTGCGCAAGGGCGCGGTCAGAAAAGCGCGCGAGCCGTATCTGGCCGGGATTGACTTCGCCCTGGAGCGGTTGCGGCGCGAGATTCCCAGATTGACCGCCAGCGAGGAGGCCCGCCTGGGCGAGCTGCTGCGCGAACGACTGGACGAGGCGCTGGCCGCCGCCTACCCGTGGTATCCCTCCCCACATCCACTTCCACCGGAGCAGGAGGCCGAGCAAGGCCGCAAGGGGGGCAGGGCCAGAGCCAGCGACTGGCGCGAATGGGACTGGGACTGATACGGACTCCGATTGAAAGGTGTTGAAAACACCTGGAAATCCGAGCAGCGCGAGGAGGAGAAAAACGGAATCCGTATAAGCCGGAGTCGCCGGTCCCGTCTCCGCCGGGCAGGCAGGGTGAAAGGGCAAGCCGTCCTCGGCCCAGCCGCAAAACGCCCCACCCGTCACGGTGAGGCGCTGTCGCGGTTCAGGGCCAGACCGCTCAGGCCGGGCCGGGCTTCAGGCCGCCGGTGGCCGAGGCGTCGTCCCCGGACGCTGGCGCCGCACCGGGCAGGTCCAGCGGCGGCAGCGTGCCTCCCGCCAGCACGGTCTGCACGTCCTCGCCGCTGAGGCTCTCGCGGGCGATCAGCTCGTCGGTCAGGCGGTGCAGCACATGAACATGCTCGGTCAGCAGGGTCACGGCCCGCTCGAACTGGCCGTTCAGGATGCGGCTCAGCTCGTGGTCGATCTGCTGGGCGGTGTGATCGCTGTAGACCCCCTGCTGGGGACCGTAGCCCAGGTAGGCGCTGCTTTCCTGCGCCAGCGCCAGCTGTCCCACCTCGCTCATGCCCCATTCGGTGACCATGCGGCGGGCGATGTTGGTGGCCTGCTGGAAATCGTTTGCGGCCCCGGTGGTGACCTGCCCGGTGGCCACCTGTTCGGCGGCGTGCCCGGCCAGCGCCACGCAGATGCGGTCCAGCAGCGCGCCAGTCGTGTGGTGCATGCGGTCTTCGGGGGTGTACAGCGCCGAGCCCAGGCTGCGGCCACGCGGCACAATGGTCAGCTTATGGGCCTTGTCGGCGTGGGGCAGCAGCTGGGCGGCCAGGGCGTGGCCGACCTCATGGTAGGCCGTGACCTTGCGGTCCGCCTCGCGCACCACCATGCTGCGCCGCTCAGGCCCCATCAGCACCCGGTCCCGGGCCTCGTCCACATCCCGCCCGGTGATCCGGTTGCGCCCCTCGCGCGCCGCCTGCAGCGCCGCCTCGTTCAGCAGGTTCT
>NZ_VDMO01000036.1 GCF_006335125.1 Deinococcus radiopugnans ATCC 19172 | reverse complement strand
ATGGCGCGGAACAGCTGTGCCATGCGCTGCGGTGGAACCTGCCCGAGTTACCTGAGTTGGTCAGGCTACTGAGCACGCCGTTTCACGCATCAGGAGCGGCTTGAAGCTAAGATGTCCGGTACAGAGGTTCCAGAAAGACCGCCTTCACTTTTCCCTCTTTCAGAGCGTCTTCCTGAAGAGATCGATGCCAATTTCGTACCCCGGGTCAGGACGCTTGAAGAGGTACTCGCCGTGGCGGATGGACGCCAGCACGTCGGCGCGCTGACGCACGGCCTCGAAGGGTGTGCTGGCGTCCAGCACGATAAAGTTGGCTGGTTTTCCCACCTCGATGCCGTACTGGTCCTCGACGTTCAGGGTTTTGGCCCCGTTGTGGGTGATCAGGTCCAGACAGCGGTCCAGCTGGTCGAGCGACATCGTGTGCGCGAGGTGAATCCCGTGGTCGAGGATGTTCATCATGTTGCCGTTGCCGACCGGATACCAGGGGTCGTTGATCGAATCCTGGCCAAAGCAGACGTTGATCCCGCCTTCCCACATCTCCTTGACCCGCGTCAGGCCCCGGCGTTTGGGATAGGTGTCCTGACGGCCCTGCAGATAGGCGTTCTCGGTGGGGTTGGCGATGAAATTCATGCCCGACTGCTTGAACAGGCCCAGCATGCGGAACGCCCAGGAATTATCGGCCGAGCCGAAAGAGCAGGTGTGGCTGGCGGTCGCGCGGGGGCCGAGGTCGGCCAGCATCACCAGGGCATTGAGCAGTTCGACATGCCGGCTCATGACGTCGTCCGTCTCGTCGCAGTGGACGTCGATCAGCCTGCCGTACTTTTCCGCCAGCTCGACGGTGCGGCGCACGGACTTCTCGCCGAATTCCCGCGCCCACTCGAAGTGCGGAATGCCGCCGACACAGTCCGCGCCCATTTTCAGGGCCTCCTCGACCATCTCGTCGCCGCCCCGGTAGGCATACATGCCCTCCTGCGGAAAGGCGACGATCTGGATGGTCACGGTGTCCCTGAGCTGTTCGCGGAGTTCCAGCATCGCCTTGAGGCCCGTCAGGTGGGGATCGCACACGTCGATATGGGTGCGGATGAACTGAACCCCCCTGGACACCTCTTCCTGGATGCCCCTGAGGGCACGTTCCCTGGCGTCCTCGAGGGTCTGGGTCTTCTTGACGTCGTGCCAGCGGGCAATGCCCTCGAAGAGCGTGCCGCTCGTGTTCCTGGCCCCCGCCTTGCCGCCGGTGTACACGTAATCCAGGTGCAGGTGGGCGTCCACGTAAGGCGGAACCACCAGACGGCCCTGCAAGTCGATCTCCTCGTCGGCCCCCGGCAAATGCGGGCCGATCTGCCTGATGACGCCCCGGTCGACCAGAATCTCGTTGACCTCGTCGTGCTGCCGGTAGATGCGGGCCTGGGTGAACTTCTTCATGGGCTGTCTCCTCTGAACTGAACGGAGCGGGGGGCGCCCGCAGGGCACGTTGAGACAGCAGGGCGATGAAGGCCAGGGTGACGCACTCCAGCGAGAGGGAGACGGTGGGCCGAACGCCGGCTGGGCAACCTGCCGCCCCACGGGGCGATCATGCTCGACAGGGTGAAGACGCTGGCGTGTCGCTGGGTCGGGAGGGGATGAACACGGCGGTCTCCTTTTCTGAACTGGGGTGAGGGAGGCACCCTCAGATGCGGCGATGGTTGCCCGTTCAGCGTTCCTGCCCAGAGGCGCGTCTCTGGCCGACGCGGACCTCGCGCTGCGCCCCTAGTCTTCCCGTGCTGGGGAGGCGTCCGCTGGTGGCACGGTCACGCCCCGGTACCCCAGCAGATGCGCCCGTTCCAGCGCGAGCCTCACGCTGTCCGCGCCCGTGACGCTGCCGTTGACCAGCCCATTGAAGCCCAGGGCACGCCGCGTGCCCACGAACTCGACGAGTTCCACCTCGCGCGTGTCCCCCGCCTCGAAGCGCCGCGTCTCGCCGGCGAGAATGTTGAGGCGCATCCCCATCGCTGCGTTGCGGTCGAAGTCCAGCGCCCGGTTCACCTCGAAGAAGTGGTAGTGCGATCCCACTTGGATGGCGCGGTCCCCCGTATTGGTCACCCGCAGCGTGGCGGTGCGCCGCCCCACGTTCAACTCGATCGGTTCGTCCTGCAGAAAGTATTCGCCTGGCTTCATGGGTGCTCCTTCCCGTTCCTGACATGGTGCGGCGCGCCTACGACAGGGCGGCGCGGTGTTCAGTCCAGTAGTGGTGGGTCTTGGCGACGGCGGTGATCACGTTCTTGATCTCCTTCTCGACCCGGTAGCCCGGCCCGGCGGGCAGGAACAGCGTGCTGCCCTCTCGGCGCACGCTGACGTTTTCCACGACGATGGCGCGCAGCAGCCAGATCGCCATTTCCTCCTGCGGGCAGACCAGCCCCACCCAGCCGGGGGTGGCGTCGGTGACCACCGGCAGCCGGGTGATCAGGCGCAGGCCGCGCGCGATCTCGGCGGCGACCCGCGCCGAGGCTTCCGGCCGCGCGCGGACCTCCTCGCGCAGGGGGGCCTCGAGCAGCGTGCCCCGGTGCGGCGGCCCCCCCGCCAGTGCCAGGTTGCAAAAGCTCTGCCACACCTGGTTCCAGGCAACCTGCCCCTGGGCGTCGTACTTGAGGGCCGCCGAGCGCATCGGGGCGGCGCTGACCGGCTGCCCGCCCTGGTAGCGCGGCGGCAGCAGGACGTCCCCGGCCCGCAGCGGATCGTCGGCAAGACCATGGTCATGCCCGTGGTCAGAAGCCAGCCCGTCTTCGCCCGCGCGAAACCAGCGCGCCAGCGCCTCCTCGTAGCGCTGGCGGACCACGGCGGCCGCGCCCGCCGGGCTGAGCAGCGGCCCCGCGCAGGCGGCCTGCGGGTCTGCCGCCGCAACCTGCGCCCGCACCTCCTGCAAGAAAGGCCCGTCGCAGAGGGCCAGGGGCACGGCCACCACCGGCCGCGCCCCCAGCCGCCGGCAGGCGTCCAGCCCCTGGGCCACGGTGGGCCGCGCTCCCCCGGTGAAGGCCACCTCGACCCGCCGGTAATCGCGGTGTTCCCACAGCAACCGCGCGGCGGCGCAGACCTCCGCGTTGGCGGCAGGGGTGCGGCCCCGGGCCACCAGCAGCAGCGCCGTCTCGTCGGGCGGCGCTGGCGTGGGGGCCAGGGCCTGCGCCGCTGCCTGCCGGGACGCCCAGCCGACCACGTGTTCGGGGGACGCGAAGGGCGCGGCTTGCAGGAACGTCGTCTGCGGCCAGCGCACCCTGGCCCAGCGCAGCAGCGCGCCCAGGTCCGCCAGCAGCGGGTCCAGTGCCCCCACGGTCAGCGGCACCGCGACCACGTGGGGCGGCCCGGCGGCCACCACGGCGGCCAAGGCCGCGCGGGCCTGGGCGCCAAGCGGCCACGGGTGGGGCTGCGCCGTTCCCTTCAACCGTGAGACGAGTTCCATCTGCGCCGCGCCCGTCTCGGCGGAGACGAGCAACAGGGCGCCGGGCGGCGCAGTGGCGGTGGGCGGCACGGCGGCTGCGGCAGGCGCGGTCATGGGATGGGCTGATTGCAGGTGACCAGCTTGTGGCCGTCCGGGAACAGCACCTCGACCTGCACCACCCGGATCAGTTCGGGCACGCCCTCCATCACGTCGTCGCGGGTCAGCACCTGCTTGCCCAGTTCGGCGCATTCATCGGAGGTGCGGCCGTCGCGGCCCGCCTCCAGCAGCGCCTCGGTGATCAGGGACACCGCTTCCGGGTAGTTGAGCTTGAGGCCCCGGCCCTGCCGTTTGCGCGCCAGCTCCGCGACGACGTAGATGTGCAGCCGGTCGATCTCCTGTGGCGTGAGGTTCATCTGTCGGCCTCCTGGGATCGTGCGTTGAGTGGGGGGTGTGCGGTGGGGCAGCACGGTTCGTCTTCTTCTCGCGCGCTTGTGCCCCGACGCCCAGCGTTCAGTACGTCTGCGGTTCTTTTGGTGGGTCACCGGCAGCATACTTGTTTTGGGTGGCGGCCTGAGAGGGCTAGCCAGCCGGTCGCCCTTTCCGGCTGGAGAGTGTCACAATTTTCTTTGCTGGATCACCATTTTTTCAGGAGGCGACACCATGACCACGGCACCGCTGAAGAACATTCTCGTGACCACCGACGGCAGCGACCTGGGCCAGCACGCCCTGCTCCACGCCAAGGCGCTGGCGCGGGCCCTGGGCACCCGACTGACCGTGCTGAGCATCCAGCTCGATCCCGTGGTGGCCGCCGCCGGCGAGTACGCCTACGCCGTGCCCACCGCGCAGGTCAACCTGGATGAGCTCAAGGCCGAGCTGGAACAACGCCTCCATGAGCGCGTGCCGGAAGCCAAGGTCATCGTCGAGCGCGCCAGGGGCCGCCACGTCTCGCGCGCCATCCTGGACGTGGCCCGCGAGGAGGGCGCGCAGATGATCGTGATGACCACCCTGGGGCGCAGCGGCCTGGGCCGCGCCCTGATGGGCAGCGTGGCGCAGGCGGTGGCGCAGCAGGCCCCTGTGCCGGTGTTGCTGATCAAGGGCGACCAGCAGCCGGTCGAGTGGGACGGGGGCAGCCCGTAACGAACTAACCGTTCCGTGGTGCTGCTCAGGATAAGGATTGTCTCACGCTGCCCGGTCAGACGGTCAACAGGTGGGCACGCTACGGTAGAGCGATGACACGTTATTTCCGTCCTGCGGCTCTCCTGACCCTGACCGCCACCCTCGCCGGTGGATCGCTGATTACAGCCAACGCAGGGGGGGCCGGCGCGCCTCCCGTGGCCACCGAGCGAAGCTTTTCCTACACCTGTGATGCAGGGAAAGAGATCAGCGTGACGTACGTCGATTACCGCAAAAACGGCCCTATGTTCGCGGTCTTGAAGTGGAACGGTGTCCAGTACGGCCTGGCCGAGGCCGTCAGCGCCAGCGGCGCGCGTTACGCGGGCCTGAACGGCCCAGCGGAGGCCCGCGGCGGCCTGGAGTGGTGGGAACATCAGGGCGAGGCGACGCTCAGCACCTTTATCGGCGGCGACACGACCAAGACCCAGGCGCTGCTCACCGGCTGCAAAACGAACTGATCAGAGAGCTTCTCCGGGCCTGACTGCGGCGCTGCCCTGAAGCGGTCCGGTGTCTCTGCGTACCGGCATGGCGGCAGCGGCGTTGATCCGGTTGTCCCAGTCCCGCACCGCCGATGTGATAGTGGGCTTCTGAAGAGGGGATGACCACGCGGGAAAGGCGGCTGGACGGGGTGCGCCGGGCGCTGCGGAATGAAGACGCCACACCTCTGTTTACGGTGACTGGCCCATCAGGTTCTATTGCTTGCCTGCTGACGCGATTGCCGCCCCTCAAGCTGCTGGGGCCGGGTGGGCCTGCTGGTCGGTGTGGTGGTGGCCGCGCCCTTCATCACGGCCCTGGTGGACGGCACTGGGCTGGTCATTTACTTCCTGATCGCCAGGGCCGTGTTGGGTTTGTCGTGGGTTCGCACGTCAGCCAGAGAGATGTGCGGGCCAGCCCTGATGATCCACCATGGCTGTGAATATCGCCCGGGGGACGACTGGAGGAACGACGAACTGCTCTGAACTGGGGAAAGGCAATGACGTGAATAGAGTGTGGAGGGGGCAGGTTCGCCGGACGGCGCGTACTGCTGAACAGCTCAGGAGGTCATTTCTTCGTCGGCGTCGCCCATGTTGGTGCTGGGAGGATCGCTGGCGTCCATCGTGCCTTTCAGCGCCACATCGTGTTCGTCCATGCCGCGCTTTTTGTAAGCTCCCGCTGCACTGCTCTCGGCCTCGACCCGGGCGGCCAGTTCCGCGCGCGCGTTGACACGCCCCATGAACTGCAATTCCACGTTGGTAGGGTCCTGGTTCTCGTCAGCAGCCGTTTCGGGATCAGGGCGGGTCTCATTCTGCGTCATGCGCCTACGCTATCAAAGCACTCCACTGGAATGGGCCTGCCATTGATTCCGTGCAGCGTGTCAGCTCGCAGATCCCATACGTTGGGATGGGCTGGCGAATTCCCAGGGGGGAGCGCACAATGAGAAATGCTGCGTCCTACCGCGACTTCACGTACTGCCTTGAAACCTTCTGTGATGAAGCACAAACCTTCGGCCGAAGCGAGAGTTTCTGGAATGTAGCGGCGAACAGGGCCAGGGTCGTGCAGCCCTTGGTGCTTTAACCATACTAAGAGCATTTCAGGAACAGAGGTGCCTCCTGGCACTCTGTTCTGGTTTCGCCCATGGGGCCTGATGTGATGGAGGATTCCTGCTGGTGGCGCATTGATGGCGCGTTGACCTGTCACCCCCTGGCGACGCAGCGCTCAAGTTGAGGTTCACAGCGTCACACCCACCCTCAGGGACGGCGATGCCGTCGGTTGGGGATTCCCGGACTTCACTCTGGAGACTCAAACGAAAGGGGAGGCGAAGCCGTGCTGGCCGCCTCCCCCTGGTTTCTTGTTGGTTACTGCAGTTTCGCGGTGACGTCCACCAGCCGTTTGGCCTGATGGCGGATGGTGGCTTTATCCGCGTCGCTCAAGGGCTCGCCGTTGGCGGTCACGCTGGCCCCGTAGGGGTTGCCCCCCGAAGCGAAGATCACCGGATCGGTGTAGCCGGGCGGCATCAGAATCGCGCCCCAGTGCATCGCCGTGATGTACAGCGTCTGCAGGGTGGTTTCCTGCCCGCCGTTGGGGTTCTGGGCGCTGGTCATGGCGCTGAAGGTCTTGTCGGCCAGCTTGCCGGTGCCCCACAAGCCGCCCAGGGTGTCGATAAAGGCGCGAATCTGGCTGGCGGCGCCGCCGAAGCGGGTGGGGGCGCTGAACAGGATGGCGTTGGCCCACTCCAGATCGTCGGGGGAGGCGACGGCCACGTCGGCGGTGCGTTCCTGCTGGGCCTTCCAGGCGTCCTGGGTGTCGATGACGGCCTGGGGGGCGGTTTCCTGGACCTTGAGCAGGCGGACCTCGGCGCCGGCGGCGCGGGCGGCGTCGGCAGCCTCGTTTGCCATGGCGTGGTTGGTGCCGTAGGTGCTGTAGTACACGATGGCGAGCTTGACGGGGTTAGGCATGGGGGTCTCCTGTGGAGTGATCGGCGGCTGGGCCTGGGGCGAGAGGGCGTCGAGGATGCGTTTGAAGAAAGTCATAGGGGGGGCCTCTGAGGCGCGGGCCGGTTCTGCCCTGCGCCCTGCTTCGTCCAGCAGTAGATCAGTTAAAGATTTAACTGTCAAGTGGGGTGAGCTGTTCTTCCGGATTGTGGGGTGGGATTGGCGAGCGGGGGAGGGGTTTAGCAACGCGCTGCTCGCGCAGACATTCGCAAGAATAGACCGCTGGGCGACTGGGCAGGTTGGCTGGGGGCGCAGTCTCCTGCTTATTTCAGCCGGCTCAGCAGCCCCCGCAGCACACCGAGTTCCTCCTCGTTCAGATCAGAGAACTGCGCCTCGTGCAGCCCGATGACAGTGGGCAGGGCGCGTTCAATCAGGGTTCGGCCCGCGTTGGTCAGGGTGAGTCGCTTGGACTTCCCGGCGGTGTGCCGCTCGATCAGCCCGCGCGCGCTCAGGCGTTTGGCGTGGTAGGACATGTTCGCCTCGGTGAACAGCAGGCGCTGGGCCACCTCCTGCTGCGTCGCGCCGTCAAATCGGCGCAGAACGGCCAGCAGATCAAACTCGGTCATGCTCAGCTCCAGGGGGGCCAGCGCGGTTTCCACCTCCCGGATTTTGTCCTGCGTGGTGAAGACCAGGCGCCGCCACAACCGGATGGCGGGTTGTTCGAGGGCGCTGTTCAACGCGTCTTCAGGCATTCTCAACACTGTAACGCCTCAATCAAAAATTTAATTTGCAGCATGAGTCACCATACACTTAAATATTTAAGTCAAAATAGAGGCATGAATCCCATCCAAGGTCTCCACCACCTCACCGTCATGGCGAGCGATCCGCCGAAGAACGTCGATTTCTTTACCCAGGTGCTGGGCCAGCGCATGGTCAAGGTGACCGTCAACTTTGATGATCCCGGCACCTACCACCTGTATTACGGCGATGAAACCGGCGCGCCCGGCACCATCATGACCTACTTTCCCTGGGCCAATGCCGTCAGGGGACGGCGCGGCAACGGCGAGATCGTGGCGGCGGCCTACGCGGCGCCCGTCGCCTCGCAGGACTACTGGAAGGCCCGCCTGAACCGCTTCGGGATTCCCTTCACCGAACAGGTGCGCTTCGGCAGCCCCGCCGTCCGCTTTGAAGACCCCGACGGGCTGTGGATCGAGCTGGTCTTTGAAGACGGCGCGGACGTGCCCCGCTTCTGGCCGAACAGCCCGGTGCCCCGCGAACACGCCCTGCGCGGCTTTCACAGCGTGACCGGCTGGGTGGCGCAGACCGCGCGCACGGCGGCGCTGCTGACCGGGCCGCTGGGCTTCAGCCGGGTGGGCAGCGAGCCGGACGCCGAGGGCCTGCGCACCCGTTTCAGGGGCCAGTCGGAGGGGGTGGGCCTGTACATCGATCTGGTCGAGCGCCCCGGCAAACCGCACGGGCAGCTCAGCGCCGGCAGCGTCCACCACGTCGCGCTGCGCACCGTGGACGACACCGAGCAACTGGAATACCAGAAACTGCTCAGCGAACACGGCTACGGCGTGACCCCGGTGCAGGACCGGCAGTACTTCCACTCCATCTACTTCCGGGAACACTCCGGCATCCTGTTTGAAGTTGCCACCGACGCCCCCGGCTTCCCCGACGACGAAAGTGTGGACGAGCTGGGCAAACACCTCAAGCTGCCCGCGTGGTACGAGAGCAAGCGCGCGGCCATCGAGGCGCGGGTCAGGCCCATCGTGAACCACGAGTACGGCGTGACCATCGGTGGGCAGGGCACCGAAAAAGGCACAGAGAAAGTGACTTCAGGCGGCCAGCATGCCTGATAGTGCCCCGATCAGCGGTCCCCACCAGGGCCAGCCGGTGAAGACCACGGGCCGCGCCCCGGAGAAGGCCAGCGCCGCCGTGATCCTGGTGCACGGGCGCGGGGGCAGTGCCGAGGACATGCTGGGCCTCTCTCAGCAGTTTGGCGTGCCGGCCCTGGCGTACCTCGCCCCGCAGGCACGCGGCCACACCTGGTACCCGCAGAGCTTTCTGGCCCCGATAGAACGCAATGAACCCGGGTTGTCGTCGGGCCTGCAGGCCATCGATGACGTGGTGAACACGCTGGGCGCGCAGGGCATCGCCCCCGAGAACATCGTCATCGGCGGTTTCTCGCAGGGCGCGTGCCTGGCGCTGGAGTACGTGGCCCGCCACGCCCGGCGCTACGGCGGCGCCTTCGCCTTCTCGGGCGGCCTGATCGGCCCGGACGGCACCCCCCGCGACGCCATCGGCCCATTGGACGGCACCCCCGTCTTTCTCGGGTGCAGCGACATAGACGGCCATATTCCGCTGCGGCGCGTGGAGGAAAGCGCCGAGGTTCTGGCGGAGCACGGCGCGAGGGTGGACAAGCGCATCTACCCGCGAATGGGTCACACCATCAACGAGGACGAACTTGAGGCCGTGCGGCAGATGTTGCAGTCGCTCCCGGTCAGCAGCGTGTGAACTGGGGAAGGTTTGAAGACCTGGAGCCGCCGATGGCAAACCACCCCTTCACCTACCAGCCGCTGCCCGTCCGGGTGGTCTTCGGGCCGGGCCGCCGCCAGCAACTCGCCGCCGAGGCGCAGCGCCTGGGCCTGAAGCGGGTGCTGGTGCTGTCCACACCGGGACAGGCGAATACGGCCGAACACCTGGCGGCGCTGCTGGGCGGTCTGGCCGCCGGAACCTTCAGCGGGGCCACCATGCACACGCCCACCGACGTGACGGAACAGGCCCTGCGCGTCGTCCATGACCTGAACGCGGACGGCGTGGTGGCTATTGGCGGCGGCAGCGCCACTGGCCTGAGCAAGGCCATCGCCCGGCGCACCGGCCTGCCGCAGATCATTCTGCCCACCACCTACGCCGGTTCGGAGATGACCCCCGTGCTGGGCGAGACCAGCGGCGGGCGCAAAACCGTCATCAGAGACCAGGCGGTCCTGCCAAAGACCGTCATCTACGACGTGGAGCTGACGCTGACCCTGCCCCCCGCCGTCAGTGCCAGCAGCGGAATGAACGCCCTGGCGCACGCCGCTGAGGCCCTGTACGCCCACAACGGCAACCCGCTGGTGTCCGTGCTGGCCGAGGAGGCCATCCGTGCGCTGGGCCAGAGCCTGCCCCGTATCCGGCACAGTCCGCAGGATCTGGAGGCCCGTTCGCAGGCCCTTTCCGGGGCGTGGCTGGCGGGCAGCGTGCTGGGGAGCGTGGACATGGCGCTGCATCACAAGCTGGCGCATGTGCTGGGCGGCACCTTCATCCTGCCCCACGCCGAACTGCACGCCGCGTTGCTGCCGCACACCCTCGCCTACAACGCCCAGGCCGCACCTGAGGCCATGAACCGTATCGCCCGCGCGCTGGGCCGCCCGGATGAAGGCGGCCCAGACCCGACTGGTCGGAATGCGCCGCAACTCGTTGCCGAACTGAATCGCCGCCTCGGCATTGAGTCTGCCCTGAAGAACCTCGGCCTGCCGGAAGCGGGTCTGGACGAGGCCACCACGCTCGCGCTTCAAAACCCTTATGCGAATCCCACCCCCCTGGAACGCGAGGCCCTGCGCGAATTGCTTCAGCGGGCCTGGAGCGGGCAGGCGCCCCGGTAATCCACGCAGGCTTCTGGAAACCCCGCACGACTCGGGGGCAGATCACGCGATCCCGGTGGCCAGGACCACCGAGGGGGCTGCCCATTCCTTTCCTGGAAGCACGGCACGAAGACCAGACTGGGGTTTTCCTGAATCTTCTGTGTAGACCGGAGACAGAGCGAGCGATTGGCGCTTTGGCCGGCCACGGCGCCGTGAAGATCAGCAGGTGCCCCACGTACAGATCGGCAGCACTTTCGGCAGGCCCCGGAGCGCATCACCGCGGACCTGGGCCGCGTCCTTGAGGTCCAGGCCTTCAGCGCCTGGGGGGAGGACGCGCCCAATGGACTGAAGGTTCGTCCACCGCGTGTCCGGTTGTGACGTGGGGGCACAAGCACTTGAAGGCGGTGGAGTGTGGGCGATCCGGGCGTCTTCCGGACGAGGTGGTCTCCCGGACTCCACAGCGCCTGATGGCGGATGGCCGCCCCCTGGCCGGGCCTCCATCCAGCCCCTTCCTGACCCCTCGCCCAGAGGCTGCCAGGCCACGACTCTCAGTGCGCCGCTGCTGATGCTGCGCTGGCCAGCCGGCTGACTCTCCAACGGCAAATGTGCGGAATTTTCTGTCCCCAGCGTTGACCCAGCCCGGCGTACGGCTCGGCAGGTGAAAGCCTGGGAGGCCGAGACGGCGGCTATGCTGTCGGTCGTGTCTGCCGAATTTTCTGCGCGTGACCTCACCATCGAACTCGTCAATGCCGCGAGTGTGACCCAGTCCCCGGGCGAGGTGGCCTTTCCGGAGACCCTCTTGAGCATCCTCGGGCGCCTGCCCTACTTTCAGAGCAATCCGCATGACCTGTGGACCGAAAAGATTGACAACGATCCGCTTGGACGCCGCAACGTCTATGCCCTGGTGCGCGGGGCTGGCCCCGACACGGTCGTTCTGACCGGGCACTACGACGTCGTGTCGGTGGCGAACTATGGCCCCCACGCCGACGTCGCCTTTGACCCAGAGGCCCTGCTGCCGCGCCTGATTGCCGATCTGCGCGTGAACGCCCGCAGCGCCGCGGAACAGCGCGCCCTGCAGGACCTCGAGAGTGGTGAATTTCTTCCCGGACGCGGCGTGCTGGACATGAAATCTGGTCTGGCTGCCGGCATGGCCGCGCTCGCCGAGTTTGCCGGCCAGGACCACCGAACGGGCAATGTGCTGTTCCTGGCTGTGGCGGATGAGGAAGTGAGTTCACATGGGGCGCGCTGGGCGTCCGCCACCCTGCGCGACCGGGCGGAACGCGAGGGGTGGGCCCTGCGGCTGGTCATCAACCTGGACGCGACCGGCGACAACGGTGACGGCAGCGAGGGGCAGGCGGTCTACACAGGCACCGTCGGGAAGCTGCTCATCTCCGCCTTCGTGGTGGGGGTGGACACCCACGCAGGCTACGCCCTGGACGGAGTGAACGCCAATTTCCTGACCAGTGAACTGGCACGCGCCTTCGAATTCAATCCGGCCCTCACCGACCACAGTGACGGCCTCACGGGAACCCCGCCCACCATTCTGAAGCAGCAGGACTTGAAGACGGCCTATGACGTGACCACACCTGCCCGGGCGTGGCTGTGCGTCAATGCCCTGACACACGGCATGGGAGCGCAGGCGGTGCTGGACCATTCCACGGCGGTGGCGCGAACCGCCCTGGACGACGCCCTGCGGACCCTCCGGAACCGGGCCGAAGCCCTGGGCAGTTTTAAGAGTGCCGCCCACGGGGCCACTCCCCTGGTCCTGACGTTTGCGCAGGTGCTGGATCAGGCCAGAACCAACACCCCGGATTTCGATGAGGCGTATGCCAGGTTCGAGCTGACCCTTGGGCCTCACCTCGACCACCCGACCCGCAGCGCACACCTGACCGCCTGGTTGTGGGACGCGTCGGGGCTGCTCGGACCGGCGGCTGTCCTGGGCTTTGCCTCATTGCATTATCCAAACACCACGCTGAAGACCGGCGAACCTGCCGTGGCAGCCGCGCTTGATCTCGTCCGCGACACCCTTCGTGAACAGGGCACCCGGCTCGGAGTCCACATCGTGGAGCGCCCGGTGTTCACTGGCATCAGTGACATGAGCTGGTTTGGGCAGGCCGACCCGGCCGATATTCAGGTGGTGAACGCGAACACCCCTGTCGCCGCAGCGCATATTCACGCGCCGCCGGCGGGCTTGCCCTGCATCAACCTGGGGCCGTGGGGGCGTGACTATCACCAGTGGCTCGAACGCGCACACGCCCCGTACAGTTTCACTACCCTGCCGCACCTGCTGAGCGCCCTGGTCCAGGCATTTCTGAAGCGGGCCGGGGGCACAGGGGCCTGACGAACCCCCCTGCGGACTGCCCCAGCTGATCCGGAATGTGGTTTGGTGACTTGTTTCAACCCGACTGGGAGGAACAGCCAAAAAACCCGATGGCGTCGCTCGGACAGTCTCGGCAGCCGGTCCAGGGCGACGCGGTCTTCTGGTCGCACCTGATCGGGCAGATCCCGACAGGGCGTGGCCATGTCCCGGGCAAACAGCTGCATGAACAGAGGGCCGTTGCTCTGCGCGTGCCCAGACCAGGAACCCGGTTCCGGACGCTGGCGGTGACCCGTGGACCACCGCGTCAGTCGATGGGCTTGAGGCCCGCCAGAATCTGCGCCCGCCTGGCCTCGAAGCGGGGGGGCAGGATCACTTTCTCGCCCAGGGTGGCCGGATCCTCGTCCACGCCAAAGCCGGGGCCGTCGGTGGCGATCTCGAACAGCACGCCCCCCGGCTCGCGGAAGTACAGGCTGCGGAAGTAGTAGCGGTCGACCTCGCCGCTGCTTTGCAGGCCGAAGTGGTTGAGGTGGTCGTTCCAGGCGTGGTACTCCTGATCGTTGGGCGTGCGGAAGGCGACGTGATGCACCCCGCCCGCGCCGGGCCGCGCCGGGGGCAGATCGGGCCGCACGGCCACATGCAGCTCGGCGTGGGGGCCGCCCGCGCCCATCTCGTAGACATGCACGGTGTGCGCCGGGCTGGTGGGGTCAGGGTACGTGCGCACCGGGCGCAGGTGCATCACCTGTTGCAGCGCCCGGTCAGTGTTGGCCAGGGTCTGGACGGTCATGGTGATCGGCCCCAGGCCGCGCAGCTGGTGTTCGGCGGGGACCGGGCTGTCCTCCCACGGCACCGGCGGGTCACCCGCCCCACCGTCCGCCACCAGGGCGAGGCGCTGGCCTTCCGGGTCCTCAAAAGTCAGGGTGGGCCGCCCGTCGAGTTCGGTGATCTCGCCGTGCGCAGTCCCCAGGTGCTGGAAACGCTCCTGCCAGTAGCGCAGGCTCGGCTCGTCCCGGACGCGCAGGGCGGTGCGGGTGACGCTGCGGCCCCCCCGGCCCTCGCGGCCCACCGGCCAGTCGAAAAAGGTCAGGTCCGTGCCAGGGGTGCCCACCTTGTCGGCGTAGAACAGGTGATAGGCGCTGACGTCGTCCTGATTAACGCTGCGCTTGACCAGGCGCATCCCCAGGTCCTGGGTGTAGAAGCGTTTGTTCTCGCGGATGTCGGCGGACACGGCGGTCAGGTGATGGATACCGGTCAACTGGAGATCGGTGCTGGACATGGTCAGCCTCCTGAAAGGGAATGAGGTGTGACTTATGACTGCAAAACGGGCAGGCGGCAGCCCAGTTCAGCGCGCTGGCAGCCGGTCGGCATCGAATTCCAGTGCGGCCCGGTCCCAGTGCCCCAGCTCCGCCGCCGCCTCGTAGGTGCTTTGCAGGAACTCCAGCAGCAGGGCGTCGGGGTTCTCGGCTGTCCGCACCGCCTCGTAGGGCAGGATGAACTCGCCCAGCTCCCCGTGGTAGGACGCCGCTGCCGGCGCCACCTGGGCCGCCCTGAAACCATCCGGCTCGGGATAGGCGTAGGCGTAAAAGGCCGCCTCGCCCAGTCCGGCCCCCGGCCAGAAGCCCGCGCTCGACAGCTCGTGGGAATACGCCTCTTCCATCACCCAGTCCGCGCAGTTGGGCGCGCCGCCGGGGTGTTTGGGGGCCGTGCGCCCCGAAAAGCGCGTCACCGCCAGATCAGAGGCGCCCCAGAAGTAATGCACCGGGCTGACCTTGCCCAGAAAGCGCGCCCGGAACACGCTGAAGACCCGGTGGATGCTCAGCAATACCCGCCAGTACCGCTCGACGGCCTCGCGGTCATACGACGCGTGGCCGTGATCTTCCGGGAACGGCGTGATGGGGTCAGGCAACTCAACCGGCGTGGGCCGGATGTCCACGCTCAGGCCCAGCCCGTCCAGGGCCGACATCAGGGCCTCGTAGAACGTGGCGACACTCAGGCCCTCCAGCGCGAAGGAGTGTTCGTCGCCGTTTGCCGTGATGACCGCCAGGTGATGACGGCGGAAATCGAACTCGATCTCGAAGGTGCCGTTTGGATGGTGGATCGGCCCGGTGGTCAGGCCGCGCGCGCCCGGGTACAGCGTGACGTGCCAGGAGTGGTTGTCCCAGGGGGTCAGCGCCAGGCGAACCTTGCCCACGATCTGGGTCCACAGGTGCAGGGTTTCCATCGTGTCCTGCCAGGGTTCGAGGGGCAGGGGCGGCCAGGGGTCAGGGGTTGGGGTCATGGGGTCTCCAGAGGCTGGGGCAGGGGGTGACGTGTGGGAGGAGGCGGCCGTCTCGGCGGCGAGGGGATGGCCGCCCGGAAGTGCGCGCCCAGAAGTGCGCGTGGTGCGCCGGTCAGCCCACGACGAAGCGGGCCGTCTCTGTGGGCCTTGCCGACATGCCGTCTCTAGGGCTGCTCCGCCCTGTCGGCCTGCTGGCCCTCTTCCCGGTGGCCGTCGCCGCGCTGGTCGGCAGCGGCCTGACCGCCGGGCTGATCGCTCTTCCAGCCGATCCGGGCGTGTGTCCCGTCGCAGAAAGGCTTGTTGTTGCTCGCACCACAGCGGCACAGGGCGGCCCGGACTTCCCGCACCTCGCCCTCCGGGGTCTGGATCACGAGGTCACCGCGCAGGGTCAGTGGACCGTCCATGACGGGCGTCAGCGTGGTGGGCACGGCGGGGGCCTCGGGTGGCCCGCCGTGCAGGGCGTAGTGCAGCGCGCCGGTGGGACAGGTTCGCACGATCTCGGCCACCCGCTCGGCCGAGGGTTCGTTGTCCAGCTGAATCCAGGGACGCTCTTTCGGACGGAACACGGCCGGCAGACCGCGCACGCAGTTGGCGACGTGGGTGCAGCGTGGGGCGTCGTACGACACGCTCACCCCATCGCCGGTGTAAATCTTGCCGCGCAGGAGGTCCTCACCTGCCGGCTCATGGTGCTGGGTCATGCAGCAGTTTAAAGCACGGATCGCCAGCAGCAAGGGAGTCCGGCGAAATGAGGCCGACAAAAATGCGGCTGGCCCGTTATGATCACCTCCGCTCAGCCCCCCTGTGCGGACAGAGGAACCCCTCCCCGGCATGGGCACTCCGACATGGGCACTGGGCCTGAAGCTGAGACACGGAGGTCAATCATGGCAGAGATCAGAAAGAACGAGGATCAGGGACGATACGAGGTCGTGGTGGACGGCCAGGTGGCCGGGTTCGCCGAGTACCGACTCGTCGGGGACGCCGTGATGCTGCCCCACACGGAAATCAAGCCTGAGTACGAGGGCCAGGGCCTGGGCGGGCAGGTGGCCCGGTTCGCGCTGGACGACGTGCGGCAGATGGGCCGACTGGTGATTCCGATGTGCCCCTTCATCGCCAGCTACATCCGGCAGCACCCGGAGTACGTCGATCTGGTTCATCCGCAGCAGCGCGGCGTCTTTCACCTTTGACCAGCGGGGAGTGAGGTCAGGGCGGCGGCCACGCTGCGCCGTTCGCCGGTCACGGGTAACAACCTCCCCAGAAGAGGGTCATGACGCCGGAGCAGCGTTGCCAGCGCGCTTAACCGTCGCTCGCCTCCGGCCAGAAACGGACGACGAGGAACGGGAAACTGGGCCGCCGCTGTCCCTCGTTCAGCGGCGGTGGGGTGGTCATACCGCTGACCACCCCGTACAGCGCGTCGTCCGGCCCTGGAATCACGTCATCGGGCCACTGAATCTGCAACTAGACTGACCCCGCAAGCCGGGTGAGGGTCAGGAGCCTGGGTATGGCACTTGCCGCACAGTGTGGCGCCCTCAGGGTGGCCCACGCTTTGCAAAAAAGGGTGCGGGCGGAAAGCCCAGGGTTGAAACCCTGGGATGGATAGCCCACGTCTCCCGACAGGGAGGCCGTGCTGATGCTGAGGCGCGACCCACACGCCGCCCAACCGTGCTACATTGTGGAAGTGCCGACGTTCTATCTTCACAAGAACACTTCTGTTTCGCTGTTGCAATACCACTTCGTGTGGTGTCCCAAGCGCCGCAGAAAAGTCTTGGTGGGAAACGTGGCGCTGAGGTTGGGGGAACTTCTGGAGGACAAAACCGCCGAACTGGGCTGGCGCATCGTGGCCATGGAGATCATGCCCGATCACGTCCACCTGTTTCTCGGCACCGACCCGGACGTATCGCCTACCCAGGTGATGCACGCCCTCAAGGGCTACACCTCCCGCGTGCTGCGTCAGGAGTTCCCCAAGCTGCAAACCATGCCGTCCCTGTGGACACGCTCCTTTCTCGTCAGCACGGCAGGCAACGTCAGCGCAAAAACCATTCAGCGATACATCGCGGAACAGAAGACGAGGGACTGAATGCTGAAAGCCTTCCGCTACCGTCTTTGCCCCACGAAAGCGCAGGAAGCTGCGCTGAACGAACAGTTGCGACTCTGCCGCACCCTGTACAACGCCGCGCTGGAGGAACGCAAGGCGGCATACAAGAAAGCCCGGAAGACCCTGACCGGATACGATCAGATGAAGCACCTCAGCGAGATCAAGGCAGAACTGCCGGAATACAAAGGCGTCTACTCGCAGGTGTTGCAAGACGTTCTCAAGCGGCTGGACAAGGCATTCCAGGCATTCTTTCGGCGCCTCAAGGCAGGGCAGACCCCCGGCTATCCCCGCTTCCAGGGGCGGGACAGGTACGACTCAATTTGCTACCCGCAGTCGGGCTTCAGCGTCTCCGAGAAGACGGCGTTCTTTTCCAAGATCGGCAACATCCGAATCCGCTTGCACCGCCCGCTGGAAGGCAAGATCAAAACGGCTACCATCACCCGCGACTGCGGGGAGTGGTATGTCAGCTACGTTTGCGAAGTAGAGCCTCGGCCGCTTCCCGTTTCGGGAAGCTCGGTGGGGGTGGACGTGGGTACGACATGGTTTGCGATCACCTCCGATGGGGAGTTTGTGGAGAACCCCAGGCACTTCCAGGGGGCCATGAAGAAACTGCGGGTGGCTCAGCGTTCGGTCAGCCGGAAGACCAACAAACGCAGCAACCGCAGAAGGAAAGCGGTGCGCCGGGTTGCCAAGCTGCAGCGCAAGGTGGCGCGGCAACGGCTAGACTTCCACCACAAGACCGCAATCAAGCTCATTCGAGAGAACGACTTGATCGCACACGAAGACCTCAACGTCGGCGGCCTGGGGCGGGGCACTCTGGCCCGGTCTATCCACGATGTCGGCTGGGGTCAGTTCTTTTCTCTCCTTTCGCAGAAGGCAGCATGGGCCGCTCGAAAGGTTGTCGCTGTAGACCCCCGATACACCTCGCAGGCGTGCCACCAGTGCGGCCACACCTGCCGAGAGAACCGGGTCAGTCAATCGCGGTTTTGGTGTGTCGCCTGCGATCATCAGGAGAATGCAGACCTGAACGCCGCGCGGAACATCCTGGGGCGGGCCGTCCCATCAGGCATCAACGTAGCGGTAGTCAACGCAAGCGTTGCCTGAGAAGCCAACGGATAAATCCGTTGGTAGGTCACGTGGACGAGAGCATGATCAGCGGCGAGCCGCTGCCCGTGGGCAAAGCGGCGGGAGACCAGGTGACGGGCGGCACGGTCAACCAGACCGGGGCTTTTCAGGTCCGCGCCACCGCTGTGGGGGCCGACACGGCCCTGAGCCGCATCGTGGCCCTGGTGCAGAACGCCCAGGCCAGCAAGGCCCCCGCCCAGCGGCTGGCCGACACGGCAGGCAAGTACCTGGTCTTCGTCGCCATCGGCAGCGGTCTGCTGGCGTTCACGGTCTGGATGCTGCTGGGGCAGAGCGTGGTGTTTGCGCTGACGGCTGCCGTCTCGACCATCGTGATCGCCTGCCCGGACGCGCTCGCCCTGGCCACACCCACCGCCATCACCGTCGGTGTGGGCAAGGGGGCCAGAGAGGGCGTGCTGTTCAAGAACGCGGGCGCGCTGGAGGCCACTGCCAGCATCGACACAGTAGTGTTCGACAAGACCGGCACGCTGACCGAGGGCAAGCCCGCCCTGACCGACCTGCGGCCCGCAGATGGCGTGGATGAAACCGAGTTGCTGCGCCTGGCCGCCTCTGCCGATCAGCCCTCGCAGCATCCGTTGGCGGCGGCCATCGTCGCTGGGGCAAAGGAGAAGGGCGTAGAGCTGAGCGAGGCGCAGGATTTCGACTCGGTGCCAGGACAGGGCGTGACCGCAGAGGTGGACGGCCGGCGCGTGCTGATCGGCAACCGCAAACTGATGGACGGGGGGCAGGTGGTCCTGGGCGCACTGGTGCAGGAGGCCGAGATCCTGGCGGCAGACGGCAAGACCCCCATGTTCGTCGCCGCTGACGGTCAGCCCCTGGGCGTCGTGGCGGTCTCAGACCGGGTGCGGCCCTCGGCGAGAGTCGCCGTTCAGGCCCTGCACGAGCTGGGCATCCAGACCGTCATGCTGACCGGGGACAATCGGCGCACCGCGGACGCCGTGGCCCGTGAGCTGGGCCTGGACACCGTGATTGCCGACGTGCTGCCGGAAGAGAAATCAGCCCAGATCAAGCGGTTGCAAGACGGGGGCCGCAAGGTGGCGATGATCGGTGACGGCGTCAACGACGCCCCCGCGCTGGCGCTGTCCGACGTGGGCATCGCTATTGGCGCGGGCACGGACGTGGCGGTGGAAACAGCCGACGTGGTGCTGGTCCGCAGCGATCCGGCCAGTGTCGCCGGGGCCATCATGCTGGCGCGGCAGGTGCGCGGCAAGATCAAACAGAACCTGTTCTGGGCGGCCGGATACAACGTGCTGGCCATCCCCTTTGCCGCCGGGGTGCTGTACCCCTCGCTGGGCATCCTGCTGCGCCCGGAATGGGCGGCCCTGCTGATGAGCGCCAGCACCGTCATCGTCACCCTGAACGCGCTGTCGCTGAACCGCGTGAAATTCGCACGGGCCGCGCCTGCCCAACTCGCGCCGTCTTGAGACAGCATTGAGAAAACCGGGCGCTTTACACGGGCTTAACACGCCTTCTCCTACGATGCTGAGCGAACGGTTCGTGTACAGCCCCTTCCCGTCTTCATTCCCCCGGAGGTGTTCCGATGACCCAGCCTGCCCGTTCCGCCGTGACCCGCATGCTCCAGACCCACCCACAGATCCGCCAGTCCCCCTTCGATCTGGCCGCCCTGACCGAGTGCATCGACGCCTGTTTCGAGTGCGCTCAAGTCTGCACCTCCTGCGCCGACGCCTGTCTGGGCGAGACCCAACACGCCGAGCACCTGACCCACTGCATTCGCCTCAACCTGGACTGCGCCGACATCTGCACCACCACCGGACGCGTGTTGACTCGCCAGACCCAGCCGGACATGGCCGTGCTCCGCGCCCAGCTGCAGGCGTGTGTGGCCGCCTGCAAAGCCTGCGGCGACGAATGCCAGGGCCACGCCGAGAAGATGAACATGGCGCACTGCGCGGTGTGCGCCGAGTCGTGCCGCCGCTGTGAACAGGCCTGCCAGCAGATGCTGGACGGCCTCGCGGCCTGAAGCACCAGGAACGTTTGTGCCGCCTGCCGCAGTGTGGCTGCGGGCAGGCGGCTGTCTTTGAGACAAGGAGAATGCCATGCACGACTCCATGAACGGTTCGTCTGAACCCCAGCAACCCGGCGAGCCACCGAGGGGCGAGCTGGGCGGCCACTACGGCCGTTTCGCGGCCATGATCCTGACCTCCACCGTGGTGATGTACGGGCTGATGTACCTGAACACCTCTCAGCTCGAACACGTGTACTTCAGCCAGACGCGGGTGTGGATGGCGCTGTACATGGGGGCGACGATGGCGGTGATCATGCTCGGGTACATGCTGGGCATGTACCGCAACCGCCGGGTCAACGTGGGGATTGTGATCGGGAGCCTCGCGGTCTTTGCTGGAGCGCTGTGGTTGCTGCGGTCACAGGCGACGGTGGGGGACGTGGCGTACATGAAGGCGATGATCCCGCACCATTCGATTGCCATCCTGACCAGCACGCGGGCGCAGATCAAGGATCCCCGCGTGCGCGAACTGGCCGACGGCATCATCGAGACCCAGCGCCGCGAGATCGCCGAGATGAAGGCCCTGATTCAGGATCTGGAACGGAGAAACTGAACCCCTGAATACGCTCCGCGAAAACGGTGGCTGGTCCCCACCGTTTTGCAGCCGCTCTGCCGGTTGACGTTTTTTGCACCGTTCAGGGTGCCGAGGTTTCAGGGCCTTGACCTCAAGCCAGGTCTTCTGGCCTGTGCCGCAGACAGCAGCCCGCATCACACGGTTGCCCCCACGTTCCTTCACGCCAGCAGCTCGATCAGGTACAGGGCGATGAAGCCCAGAAAAAACGCGCCGGTGATCCACGGCGTTTCCCTGATCTGGTGCGCTTCCCCCGGCAGTTCTTCGGTCACCAGATACAGCAGCGCCGCCGCGCCAAACGACAGCACGATTTCTAGCGTCAGGCCCGACAGGCCCTGAAGCAGCGTGCCCACCCGTTCACCCGCGGCCAAGCCCACGCCGATCAGGAGGCCATCAATCAGAATGTCGATGCCCACCGCCGCCAGCAGCCCGGTGGCGGCGCGCGGTGTGGCCTCGCCGCCGATCGCCTCCGCTGCCTCTTCAGCGTCTTAGGGGTCCAGCCGGCCCACCAGTGCCCGCACGGCTATCATCACGCCCATCCCCAGCGCGAAGCCGATGACCACGCCCAACGGCTGTCTCCCTGCCGCGAAGTGTTGCACAAAGCTGCGGACGCGCGGACTGGGCGGGCGAAAACCCGCCACCACGCCGCCCAGCACCGTGGCCAACACTGGAGTCAGGGTCAGCAGCAGGATCTGGTTCAGGGCGATCATGGCGCGGCGCTAAAGAATGCCAGGGCCAGGCCGATCAGGTCGCCCTGGTCTTTTCTTGGCCGTCTTCTGGTCCAGCCCAGTCGCCGCTGACCGTCCCGCCAGCCGTGACCCCCCTGCCCATCGGCAGAACGCACGCAGGCACGAAGTTGCTCAGTGGGGATGGGCCACCAGCAGTTTCAGGGTAAAGACGCTGCCCCCGGGACTGGAACACACGGTCAGGCTGCCGCCCATCCGGGTGGCCAGGCCACGCGCGATGGTCAGGCCCACCCCGCTGCCGTCGCCGCGCGTGCGCGCCGGATCGACGCGGTAGAAACGCTCGAAGATGCGCTCCAGATGTTCGGGCGCGATTCCGCTGCCTGTATCGGCCACCGTGAACACGACGTCGCCGCCACGGTGTTCGGCCCCCAGCGTCACCTGGCCCCCGCGCGGGGTGTGTCGCAGGGCGTTGCCCAGCAGGTTGGCCAGAATCTGCGAAGCCCGCTCGAAGTCGGCGGTGATCAGGGGCAGGCCTGGATGGCCAGACTGCACCAGGGCCACGCCACGCTCCTCGTAGACGCCCGTAAAGCGCTCGAAGGCATCCAGAAGCAGGGTGTCAGCGGCAAAGTCACTGGGATGCAGGTCCACCGCGCCGGCCTCCACCCGCGACACCACGCTCAGGTCCTGGGCCAGCCGTTCCATCGCGGTCGTCTCGCGCAGGATGGCCCCAGAGACGGCCTCCGGGGCCATCACCCCGTCGCTCATGGCCTCGGCATAGCCGCGCAGGGCCGACAGGGGAGTGCGCAGCTCATGCGCCACGTTGGAGATCAGCTCCACCCGGCCCTGTTCCACCTGCTGCAACGCAGCCGCCATGCGGTTGAAGTGCCGCGCCACATCGGTCAGCTCGTCCCGGCCCTCTTCCGGCAGCCGCCGTCCATAGTCACCGGTGGCGATGGCGTGGCTGCCGTCGCGCAGCAACTCCACCGATTTCACCACCCGCCGCGCGGACAGCAGCGCCGTCAAAGCCGCCACGATCAGGGCCAGCGGCAGCGAGGCCAGCAGCGCCGCGTTCAGGGTGCGGCGCACGCCGCGTTCCAGGTCCGGGCGCAGGGACGCGCCGTCCGGGCCGATCAGCGTGACCATCTGCTCGACGTGGTGGCGGATGAACGCCGAGGCCAGCGTCTCGCTGATCAGCAGCACCGCCCCCAGCGCGATGCAGATCACCAGCAGATGGGACAGGAACAGCCGGGCATAGAGTTTCAGCCGTCCTCACCTCCGCCGTGTTCTTCCTTGAAGCGGTAGCCCACCCCGCGCACGGTCTCGATGTAGCGGGGAGCTTCGGCGTCGTCGCCCAGCTTGCGGCGCAGCGCCGTGACATGGACGTCCACCACCCGCGCCGTGCTGGGAAAGTCATGCCCCCACACCCGCTCCAGCAAACGTTCACGGCTCCAGACCAGCCCGGGGTGCTGCGCGAAGGTGCCCAGCAGGTCATATTCCAGCTTGGACAGGTCCAGGGGCTGGCCCGCCAGCGTGGCGCGGCGGGCCCGCAGGTCCAGCGCCAGCTCTCCGCTGCGAATCTCGTGACGCACCCCCGCACGGCGCAGCAGGGCGCGCACCCGGGCCACCACCTCGCGCGGGCTGAACGGCTTGACCACGTAGTCATCGACGCCCAGGTCCAGGCTGCGGAGCTTGTCTTCCTCCTCACCGCGCGCGGTCAGCATCAGCAGGGGCAGCTCGAGCCCCGCGGCCCGCGCCTCACGCGCCAGATCCAGGCCGCTCACGCCGGGCAACATCCAGTCCAGCACGGCCAGGTCGGCGCGCGGGAGCCCCTCTCGGGCCTGGTGGCCGTCGGCTGCCGGCCAGACCTCGTGGCCCTCCGCGCTCAGGTAGGCGTGCAGGATTTCGAGGATGGCGGGGTCATCGTCGACGATCAGCACGCGGGCCATCTCCGCCTCCCGTGTCCTCTGCCCTCTAGAATCCGCGTTTGATCAGCCACTGGCGGTAAGCGTACATCTCGTCGGCCTGCGTGCGGATGATGTCGCGGGCCAGGCCCAGCACGCGGGCGTCGCTGCTTTTTTGCAGGGCCAGACTCGCCATGTCGATGGCGCTGGCGTGATGCGGCAACATGCCTTCCACCAGACCCCGGTCACTGTCCTTGCTGGCCTTGAGCGACGCCAGCATGTCCTTCATCTCGGTGTTCATGCCCGTTTGCGCGCCCTTGTCCACGCCGCCGAGGGTTTTCAGCCAGCTGTTCATCTCGCCGATTTCCTTTTGCTGGACGCCGATGATGTCCGCCGTCCAGCGTTTGATCTGGGCGTCTTTAACGTTGTTCAACACGGCCTTGCTCATGTCGACTGCGCCCTGGTGGTGAACGATCATCATCGACAGGAAGGCGCGGTCAAACGCCTTGCCCTTCCAAGCCTCCAGGCCGCTGTTCATGGTCATGCCATGATTCATGCCGGGCATGTTCATCTGAGCGTGGGCTGGGGGCGTGAGGCTGAGGGCGACGAGCAGGGCAAAGCGGTTCATGGCCTCAGCGTGGGGGCGCCGTGTTAAGGGGGTGTAATACGGACTCCGATTAAAAAGTGTAGAATTCAAGGATCAAAACCTTTCATTCTCCGATTGAACTTCAGCACTCCGCTGCCGACTTCTGGGCCATTTTCCGGGCCAGCACCTGCGCCGTCCAACGGCGCAGGGCACAGTTTTTTGCGCTTCTTGCCGAAGGCAAGAGTGAGACTGAACTGCTGGC